>JAFGHH010000254.1 GCA_016930215.1 Deltaproteobacteria bacterium | reverse complement strand
GGACCTGTTCCAGCTGGTGGACGACGCGCGCGGGGTGCGGGTGCTCTACACGGCCCGCGGGGTCGGCAGGCACGAGGTGATCGACGAGGCGGCCGTCACGGCAAAGTACGGCATTCCGGGCCGGTCGTACGCCGATTTCGCGACCCTGCGCGGCGACCCCAGCGACGGCCTGCCCGGCGTGAAGGGCATCGGCGAGAAGACGGCGGCGACCCTCATCGAGCGGTTCGGGAGCGTGGAAGGGCTGCTCGTGGCCATTGACGACCCGGCCGCAGAGATGTCTCCGACCATCCGGCGCCGGCTTGCCGAAGCGGCCGACTACCTCAAGGTGGCCCCGGACGTGGTTCGTGTGCGAACCGACGTTCCCCTCCTCGAGTTCGACGACGCACTCCCCCGCAATCCGCGCGATCCGGAGGCGTTGGTGGTGCTCAGCGAGCGCTGGAACCTGGACGATCCTCTCAATCGGGTACTTAACGCCCTAGCCCGCTGATCGTCCGTCTATGATCCAAGAACTGTTCATCCCGGCTACGCGGGACGGATCTTCCGTTGATCAACCCATCGTCGCGTAGGCCACGACTCCCCTGTCGAGCGCGCCCATCGCGAGCCTGGCGGTATCACGCAGCGGGGTGTCGCCGGCCGCGTCCGCAACCTGGTCCAGCAGGTCCAGCAGTTGCCGGACGGCTCGCACGAAGTCGCCCGCGGTCAGGTCGCCGTCCAGCAGCACCGCTTCCAACCGGTGCCCGCTGGCCCACCGCCAGGCCGCCTGCGCAAAGCCGAGGTCCGGCTCGCGCAGGAAGTCCAGGGCATGATCGGACTCGAGATCCTTGAGCTCACCCCACAGCCGCACCATGTCGCCCAGCACGGCACGGACCCGCCCGCCCGGCAGCACCGGCGGCGAGACGTCATCAGGTTGGCGCGACTCGTAGGTGAGCGCCGACACGCACGCGGCCAACTCCGCGGGGTCCAGCTCGTCCCACAGCCCCGCGCGCAGGGACTCGGCGGCAAGCAGATCGAGCTCAGCGTAGATGCGTCCGAGCCGGCGGCCCGGGGGTGTCACCTCGTCGCCGCGAAGATACCCGAGATCCTGGAGTAGGGCGCACACCCGATCGAACTGGCGAGCGACGGAGTTGGTCCGCGACTCCACCCGCCGCTGTAGCTTCTCGGTGTCGCGCCTCAACCGCAGCCATCGCTCGGCCCACCGGGCGTGCTCCTCGCGGTCGGCGCAGCCGTGGCACGGGTGAGCGCGCATCTCCCGGCGCAACTCAAGCAGCCGCTCGTCGTCGGCGGCAGCGGACGCGGGCCCTCGGCGGCGGTGCGGCCGGGCACCGTCGTCCGGTGCCTTGGCCCGCAACGTCGCCGCCAGATCGCGGCGGGACGCGGCCACCTTGGGATTGAACGACCGCGGGATGCGCAGCCGGGTGAGCGGCTCGACGGCAACCGGGAAGTCGGTCAGCGACAGCCGCCGCACCTGGCGGGCCTCGGTGAGCACGGTCGGTCGTGGACCATCGCCGCTGCGCCCGCCCGGCATTCCTGGATCGAGGACGACCGCCAGCCCGGCGAACTTGCCCGACGGCACCCGCACGACGTCGCCGGGCCGCAGCCGCTCCAGCGACTCCACCGCGGCGGCCCGGCGCAGAGCGGTGCCTTGGCGCGCCAGCTCGGCCTCCCTGTCGGCGATGGCCCGCCGCAGCAGCGCGTACTCCTCGAAGTCGCCGAGGTGGCAGCTCATGGCCTCGTAGTAGCCGTCGATCGCCTCCTCGTGCCTGCGGATCTGCTGGGCCAGCCCGACGACGGCCTTGTCGGCCTGGAACTGGGCGAACGACGACTCCAGCAGTTCCCTGGCGGCGGACCGTCCGACCTGGCGGACCAGGTTGACCGCCATGTTGTAGGACGGGCGGAACGACGAGCGCAGCGGATAGGTGCGGGTCGACGCCAGTCCGGCGACCGCCATGGGGTCGAACTGCGGCTGCCACAGCACCACCGCGTGTCCCTCGACGTCGATGCCCCGCCGTCCCGCCCGTCCCGTCAGCTGGGTGTACTCCGCGGGAGTGACCTCGGCGTGCGTTTCACCGTTCCACTTCACCAGCCGCTCGAGGACGACCGAGCGGGCGGGCATGTTGATGCCGAGTGCCAGCGTCTCGGTGGCGAACACCGCCCGGACCAACCCCCTGACGAACAGTTCCTCGACGACTTCCTTGAAGGTCGGCAGCATGCCGGCGTGGTGAGCGGCGACGCCGCGCTCCAGGCCGTCCAGCCAGTCGTGGTACCCGAGGACGCGCCGGTCGTCGTCGGCGATGTCGGCGCACCGATCCTCGACGATGGCGCGGATCTCGTCCGCCTCGTCGTGTGTCGTGAGCCGCAGCCCTGCGGAAAGGCACTGCATGACAGCGGCATCACACCCGGCCCGGCTGAAGACGAACGTGATCGCCGGCAGCAGCCCTTCGCGCTCGAGCCGTTCGAGAACCTGCACCCGCCCGGGCGTGTAGGCGCCGCCGTTGCGCCGGGGACGGTGGCCTCCCCGCGGCGGACGGCCTCGCCCGGCCCGGGACCCGCGGGAGTCGCTGTCCGAATAACGCAGCAGTTGCGGGTTGACCCGGCGCCGACCGTCCCCCGTGCCCTCGACGAACAGGTCCATGAGCCGGGATCCGACCATCACGTGCTGCCACAGCGGTACGGGACGGTTCTCCTCGACGACCACGTCGGTGTCGCCGCGCACGGTCGAGAGCCACTCGCCGAACTCCTCCGCGTTGGAGACGGTGGCGGACAGCGACACGACCGTCACCGACTCGGGAAGGTGGATGATCACTTCTTCCCAGACCGCGCCCCGGAAGCGGTCGGCGAGGTAGTGCACCTCGTCCATCACGACGTAGCCGAG
>JAFGHH010000253.1 GCA_016930215.1 Deltaproteobacteria bacterium | reverse complement strand
GCTCCCCTCGCAATCGTAGTGCTCGTCGGGGCCGCCGCCGACCACGGGGGCCAGGTCGTGGTACCGGGTCGTGAACGGTCCGTCGTCGTCGATCCAGGCGCAGAACGCCCGCCCGTCACCGTCGTAGCCGACCGCGTAGTAGCGCAGCGTGACGCGCGGCCCGCACCGCCACATCCCCTTCCACGTCCCCCTCGTCGTGCAGCCGGCGTTGTCATCGATCACGACGGTGCGCGCGGCGTCCGTCCCTTGGAGCTCGAGCGTGTTCCACTTGCCGGCCGGCGGCAGCGAGCCGTCGAGTCCGGGACGGCAGGTGGTGACGAACGCGCCGTAGCGGGCGCCCGGCCGGAGCATCGCCGGGGCGATCTCGAGGCGTAGCGGCAGCACAGCGCCCCACCGCTGGATCGGCTCGAAGGCGCTGCTTCCACACGAGGGAAGCCGCAGGGCGTACTCGGCCGAGACGAACGGCAAGGCGAGGCCGGCGACCGCGACCGAGTCGTCCGTCGCGTCCGGCATTTCCGCCGGCTGCGCCATGCCGTCCGCGGCGGACGACCCGGCCTCGGCGGAGCGCGAAGGGCCCGTCGGTCGGCACGCCGGCAGCAGGGCGGCGAGCACCGCGGCAGCCGCCCACGCGCAATCCCTGGCGAGCGGTCGCGAGCCGGTCATGGCGGTCTCACCAGCAGCCACACGTCTGGGCTCTCGACGCCCCAGGACAGCCCGAAGCCGCCGCCCGTCATCGCGATGCACCCGTGGCCGAGATACGAGAGGCCGACGACGAGCGGTTCGCCGTTCACGAGGATCCCGGCATCGACCGCGGCGATACCGGACGGCCGGGCTGCGCACACCTGGTCCGCCTGCTCGAGCAGCGCGCGCACTTCCTCCGCACGCTCCTCGCGCCGCGCCAGCCAGGCGAGCCAGCGCAGCGCGTGGCGACGCAGCAGGTTCAGCGCCGATCCGTCGGCGGCAACCTCGGTCAGCGCCTGACGGGCCTCCTCGATGACTTCGGGCCCTGCATCCAGGGCCAGCAGAGCCGCGGTCACCCTGTTGAGCCGGGCGATCTGCCGGTCATCGCCGGCGGCGCGGTCCTCGACGGCGCGAATCATCTCCGTCGACCAGGCGCCGTCGATCGCCGCTCGCACGACCGCCAGATTGACCGCGACCCGGCCCCGCTCCTCGTCCGGGAGTGCCGGATCGTCGACCGCCGATGACAGCAGCAGGTCGGCGGCGGTCGTATCACCGACGCCCAGCCACGCCTGCACGGCCGCGACTTCGCCCGCCCACGCCATGCGTCGTGCCGCCGCCTCGGGATCGCCGCCCGGCAGCCCCTCGACGATCGCCCGCGCCCGCTCGAGCCGCTCGGGGCGCGCGCACCGTGCCGCCGTCTCCAGTTCGGCCACCACGCGCAGCGCGGCTGCGGCCGGATCGTCGGCTGGGGGCGGAACCGGCGGCACGTCGAGCGCCCGTACCGCCTGTTCGCAGGGGCAGCGGAACAGCACGATCTGCAGGAGGAGGCGGGACGCGTCCGCTGTCGGCATCCCGTCGCCGGCCAGCGCCAGCGCGTCGTCGGCCAGGCGCGCCAACTCGGTTGCGAACACCTGCGCCGCATCCTCGCCCGCCAGGCTCCGTTCGAGACCGCGGTGGACGGCCCGGACCAGGGTGAGCGCCGGAGCCGCCAGCTCGGGATGAAACTCGGCATAGTGATCCAGCGCGTTGCGGACCGCCCCAAGACGCTCGACAGCCAGCGCCTGGAACGCCTCCCGGTCCCCCGCCGCGGACGGCGCGTCGTCGCGCAGGAACTTCTGCACGCCGCCGACGGCGAGGATGGCCCAATAGTCGTCGTCGCGATTCTCGGGTCCCGCGCCGCCAAGCAGATCCGCCGCGGCGGCGATGTCGCCGCTGTGCGCGAGGAGCAGGCGCGCCTGCGCGACGAACGCCCGGGCATCCTCGGGTCGCTCGGCCACCGCCTCCGCCAGCAACGCACGCGCCTCGGCGATGTGCCCGAGCGTTTCGTGCGCCGCCGCGAGCGCCAGCCGCTCTTCGAGACCGGCCGGTGTGGTCGCTGTGGCGATCCTGTGGGCCGCCTCCCGCAGCGGGTCGAGGACGCCGGCGGACGTCGTGCACGGTACGCCGCGCACCGCCGCGGCCCGCTCCGCGGCGGAATCGCCTAGTTCCGGTCGGCCGGCACGATAGGCCGCCTCGGCCAGCGCGCAGAATGCGTCCGGGTCGTCCGAGAGCCTCCGCGCGAGTTCCGTGCGCCCGCGTAGCGCTTCGTCCCACCGCCCCGCATCCGAGGCGCTCTCGGCGAGGTGGACCAGCGCCAAGCGCGACTCAGGATCGTCCGGCGTGGCGTCGCAGGCCAGCGCGAGGGCCACCCTTCGGTGAAGCGCCCCGGCCCGCTCGGGCAATACCCGCAGCAACTCGCCAATGCCGTCGAGCAGCGGGCCGAGGTCCGAGCCCGGCGACTCGTGCTCCATGAGCGCCTGGTAGAACGGGATCACGCTCTGCGGGATCCGCGCGACGACCGGGTACAGCTGCAGAACGTCGTAGACCGGCTCGAACAACGGGGCCAGCTCGGCGGGGACGATGCCATCGTCGCCGAGCAGGCGCTCCTCCAGCCGACACGCCGTCCCGAGCAGCTCGAGGAACGCCTGGAGCGTCGCCAGCGCCGGAACGTCGCCGCGCTCATTGCGTCCCGCACTGGCGCGCCAGGCGATGACCCCGGCCTGGAAGCGGCGGACCCCGGCCTGTGCCTGCGCCTCGAGCGCCTGCGGGGTCTCATCCGGTCGTGGCTGCAACGGAGCGAGGCCTGCGAGCACCGGCGGCAGGAACTCGTGGACGAGCGGCAGACGGTCCGCAGCCGCGGGCACCTCGCAGAGAGGAGGCACGTCCGAAAGGGCGGACTCGACCGCGGGAGCCGCCGGCCCCGGCGGGCGGCAGGCGCCGGCCAGGGCGACCAGGAACACGGCCGAGTAGAGCGGTCCCGCCTTGGGCTTCCGGGTGCTGCGTCGAAGTCCCATGCCGCAAGGTTGGCCCCGAACCTCCCGGCGGTCAATCGCAGCATGGTATCGTGTCGGGGTGAAGCAAGACGCACCGCAGACCCCCGAGGCCGGGGGCGCGACCGGAAAGGTCGCCGTCAAGCTGGTAGCCACCTGGATCGTGCTGCCCTCCTTCCTCCTCGTCGTCTCGGGCGACCCGGCGTGGTGGGAGGTGTGGGGCTACAGCGTCATCCTCCTGGTCCCGATGACCGCGTTCGCGGCATCGACCGCCAGGCGGGACCCGGGCTTCTTCGCTCGGCGCTCCAAGATGCAGGAGAAGGAACGCGCCCAGCGGCATCTCCAGGCCTGGGGGGCGCCGTTCTTCCTCGCCTCGTTCGTCGTCCCGCCGCTGGACCACCG
>JAFGHH010000252.1 GCA_016930215.1 Deltaproteobacteria bacterium | reverse complement strand
GTCGTAGTCCAGCCCGTAGCCCACGACGAACTGGTTGGGGATCGTGAACCCGAGGTACTCGATCGGCACGTCGACCAGCTTGCGCTCGGGCTTGTACAGCAGCGAACAGACCTTCACGTCGACCGGGTGGCGGGTGCTGATGTTGCGCATCAGGTAGGTCATCGTGAGGCCGGTGTCGACGATGTCCTCGACGAACAGCACGCGCTTGCCTTCGACCGGCCCGGTGAGGTCGGCGGTGATCTCGACGACGCCGGTGCTCTCGGTCCGCGAGCCGTAGGAGCGGACGCGCATGAAGTCGAGCTCCATCGGGATCGAGACGTGGCGGACCAGGTCGGCGAGGAAGATGAAGCCGCCCTTGAGCACGCTGACCATCACGAGCTCGGTGCCCTTGTAGTCGGCCGAGATCCGGGCACCAAGCTCCCGGCAGCGGTTCCGGATCTCGTCGGCGGAGATCAGCGGTCGCAGCCGGTCGGGCGAGGTGAACGGGTCGCGCTTGGGGTTTGCCATGCCCCGGTGGTAGCACGGTGCGGGAGGCCGGAGCAAGGTGGCGCGACGGCCCCGCTCCGTGGTAAGAGCCGCGCCCGTGGAGCAGTTCTACGAGATCGTCTCCTACATCGTCCCGATGCTGCTGTCGTTGACGGTGCACGAGTACGCCCACGCCCGCGTGGCCTGGGCGCTGGGAGACGACACCGCCTCGAGCCAGGGGCGGCTGACGCTGAATCCGCTGTCCCACGCCGACCCGATCGGGACCTTCGTGATGCCGATCGTGGCGCAGCTCGGCGGCGGCCTGCCGCTGATCGGCTGGGCCAAGCCGGTCCCGGTCTCGCCCCACCGCTTCACCCGCAAGGTCAGCATGCACCTCGGCATGGCGCTGACCGCGGCGGCCGGGCCGCTGTCCAACATCGTCCTGATGTTCCTGTCGGTGGCCGGGCTGCGGATCCTCTCCGAGTCCACGGGGCTCGGCCTGGGCGGCCTGCTCGTCGTCGAGGAGGGGATGAAGGCGACGCCCGCGCAGACCGGCGCCCATCTGCTGCTCGTCATGTCGTTCATGAACGCCGGCCTCGCCGTCTTCAACCTGCTCCCCCTCCCGCCGCTCGACGGCAGCCGCCTGATGCCCCGCCGCCTCCAGGAGCTGCTCGGGCCGCTGCAGGCGATCTCCTACTTCCTGCTGATGGCCATCGTGTTCTTCCTCAGCGGGGTCATCCGGATCCCGGTGGCCTACCTGCTGATCGGAGCGTTCTGGGTGCTGGGGCTGCCGAACGAATGGCTGTGGGCGATGGTGAGCGGATGACGGGCGACGCGGGCGACCGGGGCGGCGCGACGGAGACCGCCGGCATCCTCGACGTCGGCGCGCCGATCCACGTGCCGTACGAGGTCGAGGTCCCCGGCTTCAGCGGGCCGCTCGAGCTGCTGCTCCACCTGTGCCGCAAGCACAAGCTCGACATCCTCGACATCCCCGTCGGCTTCGTCACCCGCAAGTACCTCGAGTACCTCGAGGCGATGAAGACGCTGAACCTCGACGTCGCCGCCGAGTACCTCGAGATGGCCGCGACGCTGACCCGCATCAAGTCGCGGATGCTGCTGCCCTCCGGCGCCGACACCGAGGAGACGGAGGGGGCGGAGGAGGGCGGGGACCCGCGCGCCGAGCTGGTCCGCCGGCTGCTCGAGTACCAGAAGTACCGTGACGCCGCCGACCGGCTCGCCTCCCGCGCGCAGCTCGACCGCGACGTCTTCATCCGCCGGGCCGACCGGCCCGCCGAGAGCGGCGAGCGCGCGCTGGCCGAGGTCGGCATCGGCGCCCTGCTCGACGCCTTCGCCGCCGTCCTCAAGCGCGTCGGCGCCGACGTGGCCCGCGAGATCACCGTCGAGCGCATTTCGGTGGCCAACCGGATCCAGGAGGTGGTGGCGCTGCTGCAGGACCGCCGCCGGATGCGCTTCGAGCAGCTGTTCGAAGGGGCGGCGACGCGGTTCGACCTCGTCGTCACCTTCCTCGCGCTGCTCGAGATGACCAAGCTCCGGATGACGCGGCTGGTGCAGGCCGGGCCCGAGGCTCCCCTGCTGGTGGAGTTCGTGGGAGCCGCGACCGACGGCGAGGTCGCGGCCGAGGGCGTGACGGCCGACGTGGCGCCCCCGGGCGGGGAGGCGGTGCCGCCCGCGACGGGCGAGACCGTCGAGGCGGGGCCGCCGGACGCGGCCGTCGCGCCGGAATCCCCGGACGCGGCCGTCGCGCCGGAATCCCCGGACGCGGACGCGAACCTGCCGCCGTTCCTGCGCGGCCGCAAGCGCGGCAAGGCGAAGGGCGGCGAATCCGCGGAGCCGACCGCGGAGCCCGCGGCCGCGCCGCCGGAGGCCCCGCCCCAGCCCGACAAGCAGGCCCTGCTGGCCTCGGCCCTGTCCGTCTTCCTGGCGGGTCGGGACGAGCCGCCGAAGGCCGAGGACCCGGGCGACGAGGAGAAGCCGGAATGACCCAGCCACGCCGGGGAAGGAAGAAGTCGGCCGTCGAGCAGCCGACCGTGGGCGAACCCGCGACCCCGCCCGACGCGACGACGGTCGGGGAGGGTGAGCCCGCGCTCGATTCGACCGCAGGGGAGGGTGAGCCCGAGCGAAGCGAGGGCGAGTCCTCCCGCTCCCGGAGCATGAACGGCGGCCCCGGGTCCCCCACCGCCGCCCTGCGCGCGGAGCTGGGGGACGAGCCGTCCGCTGACCCCGACCCGGCGGCGGCGTCCGTCGCACCGCCGTCGAAGGGCCCGTCCCCCGCGCGGGTCGAGTACGACGACGCGACGCTGACGCGGCACGTCGAGGCGCTGCTGTTCGTGTCGCAGCATCCGTTGACGGTGGCGCAGGTGGCGCGGCCCCTGCGCACGACGTTCGCCGCGGTCCGCCGCGCGTTCCAGACGCTCGGGGAAGCCTACGCGCAGCGCGGGGTCCGGCTGATGGACGTGGGCGGCGGGTACCAGTTCCGGACGGCGCCGGAGTGCGCCGACGCGATCCGCCGGTTCCTCGACGTGCGGCCGCTGCGGCTGTCGAAGGCGGCGATGGAGACGCTGGCGGTCGTGGCCTACCGCCAGCCGGTGACCAAGCCGGAGGTCGACGAGATCCGCGGCGTCGATTCCGGCTCGGCCGTCAAGCTGCTCCTCGACCGCAACCTCGTGCGGGTCCTGGGCCGCAAGGAAGAGCCCGGGCGGCCGCTGCTCTACGGCACGACGCAGGCGTTCCTGGAGTTCTTCAACCTGCCGAACCTCAACGACCTGCCGTCGCTGCGCGAGTACGCCGAGCTGACCGAGGACGGGCGCCGGCAGCTCGAGCGCGACCTGTTCGCGCGGTCGCCGGACGCGCTGTCGCTGGACGGCGAGGACGGCCGGCTGCGGCCGCCCCGGCACTGGGAGGACCTGGTGGAGGTGCTGGGGGACGACCTGGGCGGCCTGCCGGAGGGCGTGGAGGTCGAGGTCGAGCCGTCGGACCCGCTGGAGGCCTACGTCAAGGACGACACCTTCCCGCGGTCCGCCGTGACGGACGAGGAGCGGGGGCTGGACGAACCGGCTCCGCCGAACGATGATCCGGGCCTCGAGGTCGAGGCTGCGGACGGCGAGGTCGCGGCGGGGGCGGACGACGAGGGTCGGGGAGACGACGGGGCGGAGGACGACGTCCCGGACGACGACGACGACCGGCCCTGAGGGTCCCGGTCGGGCGGGGGACGACGAGGAGGGTTGCGCATGGCAGACGGAAAGCTCGTGTACTCGTTCGGCGGCGGCCGCGCCGAGGGGCGCGCGGAGATGAAGGAACTGCTGGGAGGGAAGGGGGCCAACCTCGCGGAAATGGTCAATATCGGCCTCCCGGTCCCGCCGGGGTTCACGATCACCACCGCGGTCTGCTCGTACTACTTCGAGCACCGCAACCAGTACCCGCCGACGCTCGGGAAGCAGGTCGAGGCGGCGCTGCAGCTGATGTCGAAGCGGGTCGGCCGGACGTTCGGCGACCCGAAGAGCCCGCTGCTGGTCTCGGTCCGTTCGGGCGCGCCGGCCTCGATGCCGGGGATGATGGACACCATCCTCAACCTGGGCCTCAACGACGCCGTGGCGGCCGGGCTGGTGCGGCTGACGGGCGACGAGCGGTTCGTGATGGACGCCTATCGGCGGCTGATCACGATGTACGGCGACGTCGTGTTGGGGATCAAGCGGGAGAAGTTCGAGCACGAGTTGTCGGCGGTGAAGGAGCGGCTGGGGCTGAAGTTCGACAACGAGGTTCCGGCCGCGGAGCTGCGGGCGCTCGTCGCGAAGTACAAGGCGCTGGTGCTCGAGGAGAAGCGCATCCCGTTCCCGGAGGACCCGCGCGAGCAGCTGTGGGGGGCGATCGGCGCCGTGTTCGGCTCGTGGAACAACGAGCGGGCAATCATCTACCGGCGGCAGTACCGGATTCCGGCGCACTGGGGGACGGCGGCGAACGTCCAGGCGATGGTGTTCGGCAACATGGGGAACGACTGCGCGACCGGCGTGGCGTTCACGCGCAACCCGGCGACGGGCGAGCACCGGTTCTTCGGCGAGTGGCTGTCGAACGCGCAGGGCGAGGACGTGGTGGCGGGGATCCGCACGCCGCTGCCGCTGGACCGCGAGGCGGGCGGGGACCGATCGCTCGAGGCGATCATGCCCGAGTGCCACGCGCAGCTGGTGAAGTTCCGCGGAATGCTCGAGGAACACTACCGCGACATGCAGGACATCGAGTTCACGATCGAGCACGGGACGCTGTGGATGCTGCAGACGCGGACCGGCAAGCGCACCGGGTTCGCGGGAGCGCGGATCGCGGTCGAGATGGTCGAGGAAGGCATGATCGACCGGCGGGAGGCCGTGCTGCGGATGGACCCCGACGGGCTGAACCAGCTGCTCCAGCCGGTGCTCGACCCGGCCGAGCAGGACAAGGCGATCCAGGCCGGCCGGCGGATCGCCAAGGGGCTCGCGGCCGGGCCCGGCGGCGCCTCGGGCAAGGCCGTGTTCACGGCCGAGGCGGCCGAGAAGTTCGCGGCGCGCGGCGACAAGGTCGTCCTCGTGCGGCTCGAGACCAGCCCCGAGGACATCCGCGGGATGCTGGCCGCGCAGGGGATCCTCACGGCGCGGGGCGGCATGACCTCGCACGCCGCGCTGGTCGCGCGCCAGATGGGCAAGGTCTGCGTCACCGGGTGCGGCGAGATCCGGGTCGACTACGCGGCTCGGCAGTTCACCGCCCCGAACGGCACCGTGGTCCGCGAGGGCGACCCGATGGCGATCGACGGCACCCGCGGCGAGGTCTACCGGGGGGCGATCACGACGGTGCCCTCCGAGGTGCAGCGCGTGCTGCTGCAGAAGTCCCTGGCCCCGGAGCACGCGCCCGTCTACCGCAACTTCGAGAAGCTGCTCGGCTGGGCCGACCAGTACCGCCGCCTCGCCGTCCGCACCAACGCCGACCAGCCCGACCAGGCCGAGCAGGCCGTTGCCTTCGGCGCGCAGGGGATCGGGCTGTGCCGGACCGAGCACATGTTCTTCGGCGAGCAGAAGATCGGCCCGATGCGCGAGATGATCCTCGCCGAGACCCGCGAGGAGCGCGAGCGGGCGCTGGCCAAGCTGCTCCCGCTCCAGCGGGCCGACTTCTTCGGCATCTTCCTGGCGATGGGACCCCGCCCGGTCACGATCCGGACGCTCGACCCCCCGCTGCACGAGTTCCTGCCCCACGACGACAAGGCGATCGCCGAGGTCGCGGCCCAGATGGGCGTGCCGCCGGCGCGGATCAAGGCCAAGGTCGAATCGCTGCACGAGTTCAACCCGATGCTCGGCCATCGCGGTTGCCGCCTCGGCATCTCGTTCCCCGAGATCACCGCGATGCAGGCCCGCGCGATCCTCGAGGCCGCGATGGACGCCCGCGAGCAGGGCGTCGAGGCGCACCCGGAGATCATGATCCCGTTCGTCGGCCACGTGAAGGAGTTCAAGCTCCAGGCCGACGCCGTGCGGTTCGAGGCCGAGCGGGTGTTCGTCGAGCGCGGCAAGCGGATCCCGTTCCTGGTCGGCACGATGATCGAGGTACCCCGCGGGGCGCTCACCGCCGACGAGGTGGCCGCGGAGGCCGAGTTCTTCTCCTTCGGCACCAACGACCTGACCCAGATGACGATGGGCATGAGCCGCGACGACTCGGCCTCGTTCCTCGGCAAGTACCGCGAGCTGAAGATCTACGAGCGCGATCCGTTCGAGGCGGTCGACCAGGTCGGCGTCGGCGCGCTGATGAAGCTCGCCGTCGAGAAGGGCCGCGGCGCCCGGCCCAAGCTCAAGATCGGCATCTGCGGCGAGCACGGCGGCGAGCCGACCTCGGTCGAGTTCTGCCACCGCATCGGGCTCGACTACGTCTCCTGCTCCCCGTTCCGCGTGCCGATCGCCCGCCTCGCCGCCGCCCAGGCCGCGCTGCGCGAGCGGCCCGTCCAGAAGCCGGCGGCGAAGAAGCCCGCGGCGAAGAAGGCCCCCGCGAAGAAGTCCGCGGGGAAGAAGGCCGCGGGGAAGAAGGCCCCCGCCAGGAAGCCCGCGGCGAAGAAGGCCGCGTCCCGGAAGCCCGTCGCGAAGCGCCGGGCAGCAGCGCCTGCCCGCCCTGCGAAGAAGAGGGGCCGTCGCTAGGCACGCCCGGCGGCCGATGGTTGCGAAGCGCCGGGCTGTTGCGGCCGCCCGCCCCGCGAGGAACCTCGGAGTGGTTGCCTCCCGTCTTTGGGGGTATATTCCCGCCGTGTTCGAGGCCGCCGACCTGGCGGCGGGGGTCCCGGAGCCTGGAGGAGGCACGCCATGACCTCACGGCGGTGGTCGGTTCTCGTGGTTGTCGGGCTGTCGGCCTTCGGCTGCAGCCGGACGGGGCTGGAGGGGTACGACGACGACTGGGACGGGTTCGTGACCGACGCCGGCTTCGACGGCGTCCGGCCGGACGTTCCGCCGGACACGACGCCGGACGTGCCTCCGGACACCGTGCCTCCGGACGTCTATCCGGACATCGTGCCTCCGGACGTTCCGCCGGACATCGTGCCTCCGGATGTTCCGCCGGACATCGTGCCTCCGGATGTTCCGCCGGACATCGTGCCTCCGGATGTTCCGC
>JAFGHH010000028.1 GCA_016930215.1 Deltaproteobacteria bacterium | reverse complement strand
CGCCCGCGGCCTCGCTGCCGGCCTTCGCCATCGCCACCGCCCAGCAGCCCGCCGCCGCGCCGGCGCGCACGTCCGCCGTGCCGCTGGCGCTCGGTGGGGTGTCGGACCTGTCCCGCGACGAGTTCGACCGCTACCTGCGCGGCCTGCGCTGGAAGAAGCGCGTCGGCTGGGGCTTCGTCGGCCTGCTGGCGGTCGCCGGCGCGATCGCGGCGTTCGTCGTGCCGCCGATGCTCGAGGAGCCTCCCGGGCCGTTGACCGAGGAGGCGGAGCCGAACAACGTCCCGACCGCCGGCAACCGCATCCTGCTCGACACGGCGGTCGGCGGGACGATCGGCCGCCGGCTCTCGCCGACCGAGGGCGACCAGGACTGGTACCGGATCGAGGTGCGTCCGTTGCGCAAGGGGGTGCTGCGGGTCGATCTGTCCGGCATTCCGGGGCTCGACCTCCGCGTCGACCTGTTCGACGCTTCCGGCGGCGAGCCGCTGGCGACGGGCAACCGCGGCGGGCCGGGCGCCGCCGAGTCGATTCCCGGCGTGCTGGCGGACGGGATGGTCTACTTCGTCCGCGTCTCGGAGGTCCTCGAGGGCGACGCGGTGCCCTCGGAGCGGATCTCCGACCGCTACACGGTGAAGGTCCGGCACCTGCCGTCCGAGCAATGGGAGGCCGAGCCGAACGACGACCCGGCGACCGCCCTGGCGCTGGCCCCCGGCTCGACGCTCCAGGGGTGGCTCGAGGTCGAACACGACCGGGACCGCTACTGCGTGCCGGGAACGCAGGGGGCCGCACCGCAGGTCGTCGTCACGCCGCCGGCCGGCCTCGACGTGGCGCTCGAAACCGGCGGCCAGGTCGTCAACGCCGGCGGCGCGGGGGCGCCGGAGACGGCGACGCTGGCGCCGACCGACCCGTGCGTGTCGGTCGTGCTGGCCCCCGGGGCCGCGCCCGAGGGATGCGCGGCGGTGGGACCGAACGAACCGTACCGGCTCGATGTCCGCTGAACACCCCGCCGAACCGCGAGCTTCAGCCCGCGGCACGCCGCGCCCTGAAGGGCGCGGCTCCGCCGGCGGTGCACTGCGCCTGGAGGACCTGGACTACGACCTGCCGCGGGAGCGCATCGCGCAGCAGCCCGCGGAGGAGCGCGACGCCGCGCGGATGCTGGTCGTCCGGCGCGGCTCGTCCGCCGTCGAGCACGCGACGGTGCGGGAGCTGCCGCGGCTGCTGCCGCCGCGCACGACGCTCGTCGTCAACGACACCCGCGTGCTCCCCGCGCGCCTGCGCGGGACCCGCGCGGCGACGGGCGGCAAGGCCGAGCTGCTGCTGGTGCGGCTCGTGGAGCGGCCCGACCCGCGGACCGAGCGGTGGACGGCGCTGCTCGGCACCCGCGGCCGCCCGCGCGAGGGCGAGACGCTCGCCCTGGGACCCCTCGACGCCCGGCTGCTCGAGCGGCGCGGCGGCGGCGAGTGGACGGTGGAGCTGCGGCCGGCCGACCCCGCGGAGACCGTCGAGCGGGCGCTCGGGCGGGGCGGCGCGATGCCGCTGCCGCCGTACATCCGGCGCGACCCGGGGCCGGCGGACCGCGAGCGCTACCAGACGGTCTACGCCGAGCGGCCCGGGGCGGTGGCGGCGCCCACGGCGGGCCTGCACTTCACGCCGGAGCTGCTGGCGCGACTCGCGGCGGGCGGCCACGAGGTGGTGCGCGTGACGTTGCACGTCGGGCCCGGCACCTTCAAGCCGATCACCGCCGCCACGCCGGCGGGGCACGTGCTGGAGGCCGAGTGGGCGGAGCTGTCGGCCGAGGCGGCCGCGCGCATCTCGGAAGCACGAACCGCGGGGCGCACGGTGCTGGCGGTCGGCACCACCGTCGTGCGCACGCTGGAGACCGCCGCGGCAGAGGGCGCCGCCGGCGAGGCCCGCGCCCCGCTCCGCCCCTGGTCCGGCGACACCGGCCTGTACCTGCTGCCCGGGCACCGCTTCCGGGCGCTCGACGCGCTGCTCACGAACTTCCACCTGCCGCGCACGTCGCTGCTGGCGCTGGTGATGGCGTTCCACGGCGTCGAGCCGACGCGGGCCGCGTACGCCGCTGCGATCCGCGACGGATACCGGTTCTACTCGTACGGCGACGCGATGCTGGTGCTGCCGGAGGAGCGACGATGACGCACGACCCGGCCCGGATCGAAATCGCCGCCCGCTGCGGGGACGCCCGCGCGGGGACGCTGCGCGTGCGCGGGCTCGAGGCGCCGACGCCGCTGTTCATGCCGGTCGGGACCCTCGGGACGGTCAAGGCGATGTCGCCCGAGGAGGTATGGGCCAACGGCACCCGCGTGGTGCTCGGCAACACCTTCCACCTGCTGCAGCGTCCGGGGCTGGAGCTCCTCGAGCGTTTCGGCGGGCTGCACCGGTTCATGGGGTGGGACGGGGCGATCCTGACCGACTCGGGCGGGTACCAGGTGTTCTCGCTGGCCGAACGGCGCAAGGTCGACGACGACGGGGTGGCGTTCGCCTCGCCGCTGGACGGGTCGCGGGTCGTGCTGACGCCGGCGACGGTGGTGGCGGCGCAGCGGGCGATCGGCTCGGACATCGCGATGGTGCTGGACGAGTGTCCGCCGGCGGAGGCGCCGCGGGAGGTGGTCGAGGCGGCGGTGCGGCGGACGACGCGGTGGGCGGAGCGGGCGTTGGCGGAGCCGCGGGCGCCCGGGCAGGCGCTGTTCGGCATCGTCCAGGGGGCGCTCGACGTCGGCCTGCGCCGCGCGCACCTCGAGACGCTGGCCGCCCTGCCGTTCGACGGTCTGGCGCTGGGCGGGTTCTCGGTGGGCGACACGCCGGAGCGGCGGGACCCGGTGGTGGCCGAGTTGGCGCCGCGGATGCCGGCGGACCGGCCGCGGTACCTGATGGGGCTGGGCACGCCCTGGGACCTCTTCGCGGCGGTGCGCGCCGGGATCGACCTGTTCGACTGCGTGCTGCCGACGCGCAACGCGCGCAACGGGCAGGCGTTCACCACGGCGGGGCGCATTTCGATCAAGCAGGCGCGGTACCGCGAGGACCCGTTGCCGCTGGAGGAGGGGTGCGGCTGTCCGGCGTGCCGGCGCTTCTCGCGGGCCTACCTGCGGCATCTGTTCGTGTGCGGGGAGATCCTCGCGGCGCGGGCGCTGACGGCGCACAACCTGTGGTTCTACGAGCGGTGGATGGCGGGCCTGCGGGCGGCGATCCGCGACGGGACGCTGGACACCCTGGCGGAGCCGGCGCGCCGGGCGGCGGGACGGATCGGTTGATCGGGTCGATTATCTCTTCCGTCCTTCGTACCTCGACGGGCAGCCGGTGGTAACGATGCCGGCGTGGAAGTTGCCGTCGGCCTCGAGGCGTCCGTCGGCGACGATGTCGCGACCGGGGACGTCGAAGCCGCCGGGAAGGGAGTCGTCCGGGGCGAGCACGGTGAGGCGGGCGCCGTTGCCCTCGAGGACGAAGCGGGTCG
Source organism: Deltaproteobacteria bacterium (assembly GCA_016930215.1). Classification (GTDB taxonomy): domain Bacteria; phylum Myxococcota_A; class Polyangia; order DRWM01; family JAAZOP01; genus JAAZOP01. The sequence continues at coordinate 15,059 of JAFGHH010000028.1, read as the reverse complement.
TGTCCGGCCCGGCGGGGGCGCGGCTGCCGGCGACGAAGGTGCCGGAGACCTTGATCCACCTGCCCTGCAGCTCGGCGGGGGCGGCGAGCACCTCGTCGACGAAGCGGAAGGTGACGGAGCCGACGGAGAAGGCATCGACGACGAGGTAGACGGTGGCGGTGACGACGACCAGGGCGGCGACGGCGAGCGCGGCACGCACTCGAAGTCGTCGGCCGTCGGGAGTCTCCTCGGGCATGGTCCTCGGGTCGGCCGGATCAGGAGGGATCTTCGAGGGTGGGTTCGGCGTTGCGCAGGACGTCGAGGAAGCGGTCGCCGTTCTTCTCGAAGGCGAGGAAGCGCAGGCCCATGCCGCGCGGTCGCCCCTCCGCGGACGCCTCGGTGGCCCGCCAGACGACCTCGACCTCCGCCACGACCTCGTCGCCGATCTCGGGGCTGTACCAGGCGAGGCGGGCGCGCTGTCCGACGTCGAGGCTGATCGCGGTGCGGAGGAACGCGCCGCCCTCGGCGGCGTTGGCGAAGTGTACGTACAGCGTCATCCGGTCGCCCTCGCACCAGCAAGGGCGATCGAACGGAACCCGGCGGTGCCGGCGTCGGTCGCGCGGGTTCTCCGTCACGCGCTCGCCGCCTCCTGGTCCCACCCCCGCAGCGGAACTCAGTGTAACGGACGGAGGCCGGGCTGTCCAGGATCATGCCCTCTCCGCCCACCGGTTCCCGGCGTCCCAAGCTCGACAGATCGCCGCTCATCCGCTAAGCTTCGATGCCATGAGGAAGATCGTCGTACCGATGGTGGCGCTGGCGGTCCTCGGGGCGGTGGTCGGCCTGACCGTCGCCGGCGGGGGCTGCAAGGACGACTCGTGCACGAAGGACACCGACTGCGAGATGCCGTACGTGTGCATCCGGTCGGCTTGCGTGCCCGTGGGCACGGTGTTCGACGTCCCGGTGACGGACGTGCCGGACGTGCCGGAGGACGACGCGGACGTGCCGCCGACGGACGACACGGGTCCCGACGGGGACGCGGACGATGGCCCGATCGATGTTCCGGTGGACGGGGACGCGCCCGACGACGGGGACGAGGACGACTCGGGCGGCTGCCGGCCGGTGACGAGCGCCCCGTTCAACATCGTGGCGACGGCGGCGGACGGGGACGAGCGTCCGGTGTCGCTGCGCTCGGGCGCCGGGTTCGTGTTCTTCGGGCGGCCGCCGGGCCTGGCCGCGGCCGACGGCCTGCGGTTTCAGCGCCTGAACCTCGACGGGACCGCAGCCTCGGCGGCGATGTGGACGTTGTCGTCGGTGGAGATCTCGCCGTTCCATCCGATCGTCGAGTTGCCGTCGGGGAGCTTCGCGACGGCGTTCGAGGTGCTCGAGTCCACGGGCCCGGGGATCTGGCTCAAGGTCCTGGCTTCGAGCGGCACGGGGGGCGAGGTGCCGGTTCGGGTGCCGGACACGACTGCCGCTTCGTCCGAGCCCTCGATCACCTACGACGGGACGGACCTGATCGTGGTCTGGACGCACACCGATTCGGGCACGGTGGAGGTGCGGGGGCAGCACTTCAACGCCGCGACGGGCGTCGCCATCGGCTCGCCGGTGACGCTGGCTGCGGGGCCTTCCGGCACCAAGGAGCCGCGCATCTTGTGGGGCGACACGCGCCACACGCTGGTCTACTTCGACGCCTCCGACGGCGCGCTCCACGTGCTGGCGCTGGACGGCACGCTGGTCGAGCAGGCCGAGCACGTGATTCCCCCGCCCTCGGGCCACAGCTTCATCGGCTATCCGGCACTGGCCTGGAACGGCACCGAGTTCGGCCTGGCGTGGGAGACGCGCGGCACGGTCAGCGCAGAGCTGCACCTCGCGACGTTCATGCCCGGCGCGGAGCCGGTGGAGCACGACGTGCTGTCCGACGTGCCGCTGTCCGGCACCGAGCTGGGCCAGGTGGCGCTCGCCTGGGGCGACCTGACGGGCGAGTGGGGCCTGGCCTGGCGCTACACGCAGACGTCCCGCGTCGGCATCGCGCTGGCCCGTATCGACGCGACCGACTTCCACACGATCGAGGGACCGGTGGACATCCGACCCGGGTCGACCACGGCCTGGCATCCCAGCCTGGCCTACAACAGCGGCTTCTACATGGCGTCGTGGATCGAACAGGCGACGGAACCCACCCCGTACCCGATCTACGAAGCGACGCACGGTTGCACGCCGTAGGTCCCGCGCCGACGACCCACGGGTCGCGCCTCCACCGACCTACGCCCCGCGCATCAGCTGGTTGAGCGCCCAGATCACGCGGGCGCGGACGCGCTGGAACTGCAGGCCGACCAGGAAGCCGCCCGCGGGGTTCTTCTGGCTCCAGCGCACCTCGGCATCGATGACGCTCTCCTCCCCCAGCGTCGGCAGCACCACGTGCACCTTGACCTTCGTGCCGAACGGCAGGTCCCCGTCGAGCCATGCGCGCACGCCGCCCGCCGACACGTTCACCGTCTCGCCCCCGAGCTGCTGCTCGCCGGCATCGACCAGGAGGGGCAGGACGAGGTCCTTTCGATCGTGTACGCGCTTTTCCTCGCCCACCGAACCGCTCCTTGCAGCCCGCCCGCGGCGGCAGCCGACGCTCCCGCCCCTCCTGCTTCTACCTAGCGTGCGCGGGGCGGGGGTGTCAATGGACCCTCGTACCCCAGCTTCGTCCCCGGACGGACGTAGACCGAGATGATCGACACCCCGTGGTGCGTCAGCACCGTGGTCGGCGCCGAGATCCCGTAGGCCATCCAGATATTGTGCTCGGTTTCCGCCATGTGCAGCTCGTGGTGCACCAGCGCCACCACCGAGTGCTCGGCCGAGTGGCCCCAGCGGATGTCCTTGCGCAGCGTGCCGTCGGTCTGGAACATCCGGTACGAGTCCCAGGCGGTGTCGTGGAAGTAGACCGCGCCGTTGCGCGGCACGTTGGCGTTGAGCCACGGCAGGAGCGCGCCGGTGGTGAAGCCCCAGAACTGGCGGCACATGCCGAGGTCGGCCGAGCCGGGGACGCCGCCGGCCAGCAGGTTGTAGTGCGACAGGCCGAACGGGTGCGACTGCGCCGTGCCCTGCGCCGCGGGCACCACCAGCAGCAGCGCCAGCGCTCCGGCCGCCGCCGCGCGCAGCGACCAGCGCCGCGTTCCGACCCGCAGCGTCGCCAGCCGCTCCGGGATCCGCTCGACCACCCGCCGCAGGGCCCAGGCCGCGCCGATCCCGGCGAACAGCGCCAGGAACGGCCAGGCCGGCATCCAGTGCTTGGTGCCGCCGAAGATGAACACCTTGGGGTGCGCGATGATCAACATCGGCACCAGCAGGTTCACCGCGAGGAAGATGCCGATGCCGGGCGAGCGCTCCTGGGCTCGGCCCAGCTCGTCGGCGGGGGGCCCGGCGGCCCGCACGCCGACCCACGGCCGCAGCAGCGCGCGGCGCACCGCCGTCCGCCACCCCGGGGCCGCCTCCGCCAGCGCCGCCGCCCGCTGTGCCAGGTCGGCGTGCATCGCCCGGAAACGCCAGCGCAGGAACAGCGCCATCCCGAGCAGCGCGGCGCCGAGCGTGATCACCGGCGTCGACAGCGCCGTCGTGCCGAACGGGTAGCTCACCGGGAACGGCGGCTTGAAGTAGTTCATGCCGAAGTAGGCGATGTTGTAGTAGTCGTGCTTCGCGTGGAAGTTGAAGTACCCGCGGAAGTGCTCGAGCGTGTCGTGCCAGAGCCAGGGCCAGCCGAGCCACAGCATCAGCGGCCCGAGCAGCGCCATCCAGAAGAACGCGGTCGGGATGCGGGGCAGGCCGAGCCGCCCGCCGCTCCGGTCGCTGGCCAGCACCACCGCCGCCAGCAGCACCACGAAGAACAGGGCGACGACCCAGACGTCGAGCTGGAACGCCAGGCCGAGCGCCAGGAACGCCGCGGCGAGAATCGTCGCCGCGGTCGGCCGGACCACGTCCCGCAGCACCCACACGATCAGCAGCGTCGGCGGGATGAAGAACGCGTTGAGCTTGGTCAGGAGCGCCAGCCCGAAGAACACCCCGGTCAGCAGCGCCCACCCGTTCGACGAGCGTGACTTCTCGAACGCGTAGAGCGTCAGGAACGTCATCAGCGTGATCGGGACGTCGAACGCATCGAGGTGCGCGTGGTAGAAGAACACGGGCATCAGCGCCAGGAACACCGCCGACAGGAACGCCTCCAGCTCGCCGAAGCGTTTCCAGGCGAACAGGAACACCAGGTAGATCAGCAGCGCCCCGCACAGCATCCCCGGCAGCCGGTACGCCGTGGACGGCGACAGCCAGCCCAGCTTGTCGTGGAACAGGCGGTGCGAGAACCCGAACAGCACCTTCATCAGCGGCGGGTGCTCCGAGTTCATGTCCCAGTGGCGCTGCACCACCTCCTTGCGCATCGCCTCCTTGCGGTCCTTGAGCAGGATGTCGAACCACTGCTGATAGCGGTCCGCCGCCGTGAAGTAGAACCCCTCGTCGCGCGCGAAGCCGACGTCCAGGGCGGTCCCGAGCAGCACGGCGAGGTACGACGCGGCGAGCAGGCCGCCGATCGCGTGCCGCGGCCAGCGGGCGGGACGGCGGGGCGGGCCGGGCGTCGGCGCGGCCGCGGGAGCGTCCGTGGACGGCGTGGCGGCGTCTCCCGGCAGGTCGTCGCGGCTCGGGGTGTCGCTCACGGGGCACCTCGCATCGCGGCGTCGAAGCAGAAGTGGCGCATCCCCTGGAAGCTGGCCGAGACGAGGAACCGCACGGTGCGGGTCGGGGGTCCCGGCGGCACGGCGAAGCTCCAGCGCTGCCAGGGTGTCCCGTCGGGCTGGTCCGCGCTGCCGACGAGCCGGCCATCGACCTCGACATCGATCCGGACGGGGGGCTTGTCCATGTCGCGGGCGGCGACGTAGGTCATGGCGGTGTAGACCGAGATCGTCTCGCCCGCCGGCACCCCCTCGAAGGTGGTCACCAGCGGGCCGCGCACGGTCGGGTGCGACCAGAGGCAGTAGTGGGCCTGCTGGGCCATGTCGGTGGTGACGAACGGGCCGACCCACACCCAGTGCTCGCCGATCGCCGGGCCGCACTCGTGCTTCCCCTCGCGCTCGTTCCAGCGGCACGACTTCTCGCCGTCCGGCGTGCGGACGGCGACGGAGGCGTCGACGACGTGCTCGTAGGCGCGCCACAGCGCGGGGGCGTGGCGGGTGTTGCGGAAGCGGGTGAGGGTCAAGCCGTCGAACTCCCATTCGCGTTCGACGGGGAGGCCGGCGGTGTCGGGGTGGGAGCGTCCCTCGAGGGTCAGGACCCAGATCCGGGGGTAGTCGAGGACGTCGGCGCGCGTCTCGTCCTCCAGGGGGATCCAGGGGCCCATCGCGACGCGGCCCTCGCCGAGCCACTCGGGGTGGACGATCACCAGGTCGCCGGGCTCGTGCTCGGCGGCGACGACCTTCGCGGCCGCCTCGAACGCGGGCCAGTCGGGGACGAGGCTCGCGGTCCAGGCGTTGCCGACCAGTTCGACGACGGCGAGGAGCGGCAGGAGCGCGCCGGCGGCGACGGGCCAGTGGCGCAACCATCTCATCCGGGCGACACCTCCGGGTCCCGGGCCGCGGGGCCGGGGGACCGACGAGCCGGGCGGCCGGAGGATAGACAAGCTCGCGCTTGCGGTCCAGAGGTAGCTGGGCCTATCCTCCGGCCCGAGCGAGGGGGGTTCGAGCGGCGGCGAGGTGGCAGTTTTGCCCGGTCCGGTGCGGGCCGGTATACTTCGGATCGCGGATGACCAGCGCCCTACCGCCGCCGTTGCCGTCTGCCGCCGCATCCAGCGGGCCGGACGAGGTCCTGCCGCGCAAGTTCGGCAAGTACACCCTGATGCGCAAGCTGGCGACGGGGGGGATGGCGGAGCTGTATCTGGCGATCCACCGGTCGATCTCGGGCTTCGAGAAGCTGGTGGTGATCAAGCAGATCCTGCCCAGGTTCACGGCGGACCCCGAGTTCGTGCAGATGTTCATGGACGAGGCGCGGATCGCGGCGACGCTCTCGCACCCGAACATCATCCAGATCTTCGACGTCGGCGCGGTGGGCGACCGCTACTTCATCGCGATGGAATTCATCCACGGCGAGGACGTGCGGTCGATCGTCCGGGGGATGGTCGCCAGGCAGATGCGCGAGTTCCCGCTGGAGCACGCGCTGTCGATCACGATCGGGATCTGCGCGGGACTGGACTACGCCCACTCCCGCAAGGGGTTCTCCGGCGAGGACCTCAACATCGTGCACCGCGACATCTCGCCCCAGAACATCCTGGTCACCTTCACCGGCGACGTGAAGCTCGTCGATTTCGGCATCGCCAAGGCGGCGCTCAAGAGCCGCAGCGAGGGACGTGCGGGCGCGGGCAAGACCGACGAGGGGCAGCTGCGCGGCAAGTTCCCGTACATGTCCCCCGAACAGTGCCGCGGCCTGTCGCTCGACCACCGCTCCGACATCTTCTCGCTCGGCATCGTGCTGTTCGAGCTCACCACGGGCCGGCGGCTGTTCCGCGGCAAGAGCGAGGTCGACACGATCCGGCGCATCGTCGAGGACCCCTACCCGCAGCCGATGAAGGTCCGCCCCGGCTACCCCCCGGCGCTCGAGCCGATCGTGATGCGGGCGCTGGCCCGCGAGCGCGACGCGCGCTACGGCTCGGCCCGCGAGCTCCAGGCGGATCTCGAGCGGTTCGTGCGGGACGAGCGCGTTCCGGTCAGCTCGATCGCGCTGTCCAACTTCATGCACGAGCTGTTCGCGGACAAGCTCGCCGCGCAGCGCCAGGCGATGGCCGAGGGCAAGCAACTGGCCGACGTCATCGCCAGCGAGACCGACGGCGAGGAGATCCGCTTCGACGACGTGGCGGACACCGCGGTGACGGGACGCACCGCCGGCCCGCGCTCCACGACCCGGTCGATGGTCGTTGTCCAGCCCAAGCGCTCCCGCGCCGGGCTGTGGGCCGGCCTAGCCCTGCTCTGCGCCGCGCTGGTCGGCGGCGGCCTGTGGTTCGCCCTCGGCCGCGGCGGCGGCGAATCGGCCGCGCCCGTGGATGCCGGCCCGCCGCCCGCACCCGACGTCGCGGCGGTGGAGCCCGAGGTCGAGCCGGAGCGGGACACGTTCGTCGCGGCGGTCGACACGGCGCCGCCACCGCAGGTCGTGAAGGGCACGCTGCTGTTCACCGGCGTCCCGCCGGGCATGAAGGTCTTCCTCGACGACCAGTTCGCGCTCGAGAACCGCAACCCCGCGGCCGGCGACTTCCCGATCTCGCGCGTCGTCGCCGGCGACCACATCCTGCGGCTCGACCATCCCGAGTACGTAGCCGACGAGTTCTCGATCGGCCTGCCCGAGGACCGGCTCGGCCCGGTCGGCACCTACGGCGACGGCTGGACGGTCGACCTGGCGGCGAACTACATCCGGCCGCTGGCCGAGGGCGAGGTGTGGCTGACGCTGACGCTGATGGAGCCCGGGGCGGAGCTGAAGATCAACGACGAGGGCCCGGTCGCCTACCAGCCCGAGGTGGAGCTGCGGCGCCGCACGAAGCTGGTGGACGGCGAAATCCGGATCGAGGTCACGAAGCGGTTCTACGAGGCGTTCCGGCGCACGTTCCGGCCGCTGCGCGGGCAGCCGGACCAGGTCGCGATCGAGGCGCCGATCGCGCTCGCGCGCAGTGCCGGCAGCGGACCACGCGACGCCGGCGGCTCCACGCCGCCGCCGCCCTCCGGCGTGGGACGGCTCGCGGTGCGCTGCGACCCGTACGCCACGGTGGCGATCCCGGGGCACGGCACGCGCGGCACCCCGTTCTCGATCGAGCTGCCCTCCGGCACCTACCGGCTGGTCTTCGCCAACCCCGACCAGGGCCTCTCCAGCTCCCGGACCGTCACGATCACGCCGGGCGGCAACGCCAAGGTGACGGACTGCTGGTGACGCGCCTCCGGCGCGCGACGCTCGCCCTCGCTCTCGCGGCCACGGCGTGCACGACTCCGCCCTCGACGCCGCGCCGGCTGCCCTTCGACCCCCTCCCCTCCGCGAACGACGAGCCGGCCGCGACGGCGGAGGCCGCGGCGAACGACGCCGGCGACCGCGCGGCCTGGCGCGAGCCGTTCGCCCCGCGGGTGACGGCCGAGCTGCGGGTCGGCGGGGCCGTCCGGGCCCCGGTGACCGTGCTGCGCGGGTCGTGCCCCCGGCGGCGCGACGAGGACTGCGGCTGCGCCGACGACCTCCTGCTCGTCGCGGCGCTCGACGGGACCCTCTCCGCCTTCGACGCCGACGGGGCGCCCCGCTGGAGCTGGTCGTGCGGCGCCCCGCTGTCCAACCCGCCGACGCCGGCGCCCGGGGACGTCGTACTCGCGCGCTGCGACGACGGAACGCTCGCGGCGCTCGACCCCGCCGACGGCCGCGAGCGGTGGCGGGTCGCGCGGCCGTGCGAGGCGGGAATGTGCGGGCCGGCCGAATGGAGCCCGTGGGCCGCCACGGCGTTCGTCGCCGGCCGGGGTGTCGCGGCGGTGGCGCGCTGCGGCACGGTCGCCTGGAGCCATCCGTCCCCGGGGCCCTTCCCGGGCCGGTTGGCGCTGTCCGGCACGACCCTGGTCGCCGCGGGGCTCGACCGCCAGGTCCGCGGCTTCGACGCCGCGACCGGCGAGGAGCGCTGGCGGCAGTGGGTGGTGGGCGGCGTCGAGGGCGGGGTGCTCGAGCTGCGCTCCGGCGCGGTCGTCGCCGCCACGCTCTACGGCCGCGTCTACGCCTTCGGCCTGCCCGGGGGCGCGCCGCGCTGGGAGGCGTCGGTGGGCGAGCTGGTGCGCGGCCGGCCGGCCGAGGGAACGGACGGCACGGTGCTGGTGCCCGTCGCCGACGGGGCCCTCACCGGACTCGGGCCGGAAACCGGCGTGCTGCGCTTCCGGCACGCGCTCCCGGCGGCGGTGCTGGCCGAGCCGCTGGCGATCCGCCCCGCGGAGGGGAGCCCCGACGAGGCGCACGTCGTCGTCGCCGACCGCGACGGGTTCGTCTACGAGCTGGCGTACCCGGTGCGCGTCGGACCGCCCGTGGAGGACCCGGCAACGGCGGTGCGCGAGCTGTGGCGCTTCAACGCCGGGCTGCCGATCGACGGCCGGCCGACGCCGGTCGGCGCGACCCTGCTCCTGGGGCTCGAGGACGGGCGCGTGCTGCGCCTCGCTCCGGGCCTGCCGGACTGCGCCGCCGTCGCGGAGGCCCGATGAAGCGCGGCGGTGCGCGGTACGGGCGGCAGCCCCGCGGCCGGCGGCGCGAGGCGCCCGCCGGCCGTCGCCCGCGCGAGGGCGGCGACCGCCGGCGTCCGGCGGAGACGCCGGGAGCCTCGCGCGGGATCACGGGCGAGCTGTTCGTGACGGCCGCGGGCGACGGGCTGCTGCTGCGCGACGACGGCGATGCGGTGGCCAAGGTGCCCGGCGCGGCGCTGGGCGGCGCGGTCCACGGCGACCGGGTGCGGGTCGAGGTGGTCCGTGAGGCGCCGGTGTGGACGCGCTACGCGCGCGGGCGGACCGGACGGCCGCAGGCGGCCGTGCGCGAGGTGCTCGAGCGGGCGCCGCGGCGGCTGACGGGCCGGCTGCGCCGCACGCCGGGCGGTCCCGTCTTCGAGCCGGACGACGCGAAGTTCCCGTCGCGGCTGGCGGTGGACGGGACGGCCGAGTGGGCCGACGGCACGCCGGTGGTGGCGGCCCTGCGACCGTTCGACCCGGCCGCCGCGGAGCGCGTGTCGGTCGAGGTCCTCGCCTCGTTCCCGGCCCGGGGCGGCATCGGCATGGAGATCGACCGCATCCTGGTGCGCGAGGGACTCTCCGCCGGGTTTCCCTCGGACGCCGAGGCGCAGGCCGCCGCCGTCACGCCCGAGTCGCTGCTCGGCGGGACGCGCCGCGACCTCTGCCACCTGCCGTTCGTGACGATCGACCCCGAGGACGCGCGCGACCACGACGACGCGGTCGCGGTGGTTCCGGCCGCCGGGGCGGCGGCGGACGCAGGGGCCGTCGATGCCTGGGTGGCGATCGCCGACGTCGGCGCCGCCGTGCCGCTCGGCACGCCGCTGGACCGCGAGGCGCGGCAGCGCGGCGTCTCGGTGTACCTGCCGGACCGGGTGCTGCGGATGCTGCCGGACGCGCCGAGCGCGGACGCCTGCTCGTTGCGCGAGGCGCGGGAGCGCGCGGCGCTCGCGGTTCGCATCCGCGTCGCCGAGGACGGGCGGACCGTGGGGCCGGCGGAGGTGACGCGCGCGGTGATCCGGTCGCGCGCCTACCTGACCTACGGGCAGGTCGGCGCGCTGCTCGGCGGCGAGGTGGCGGCGGTCGCCCGGACGGCCGCGTCGCTCGACGCGGAGACGCGGGACGCGCTGGCGCGGGCGCACCGGCTGGCGCAGCAGTTGCGCGCACGACGGCTGGCCGCCGGGGCGCTGGACCTCGAGCTGCCCGAGGCGCTGATCCTGCCGGACGGCGCGGGGGGCGTGGCCTCGATCCGGGCGCGGGCCACGACGGAGGGGGAGCGGGACGCCTACCACCTGATCGAGGAGCTGATGCTGCTGGCGAACCGGGCGGTGGCGCGGTGGCTGCTGGGCCGCGGGGCGCCGGCGGTGTTCCGGGTGCACGAACCGCCGGACGAGGCGGAGGTGCGGCGGTTCGCGATGGTCGCGCGGCACTACGGGATCCCGCTGCGCGTGGAGCGCGGAATCCGCCCGGGGGCGCTGGCCGACGCGCTGCGGGCGATGCACGGACGCCCGTTCGCCGGGGCGCTGGCCTCGCTGCTGCTGCGGGCGCTCAAGCAGGCGCGCTACGCGCCGGACAACCTCGGGCACTTCGGCCTGGCGTTCCGCGAATACCTGCACTTCACCTCGCCGATCCGCCGCTACCCGGACCTGGTCGTGCACCGGCTGGTCGGGGCGGTGCTGGACGGGGCGACGCCGGGCGAGTTGGAAGCGCTCGGGGAGCGCGAGGATGTCGCGGGCGCCGCGGCGACGTCGTCGGCGCGGGAGCGGCGCGCGATGCTGGTGGAGCGCGAGGTGGTCGACCTGTGCGGCGCGTGGCTCTTGCGCGGGCGGATCGGCGAGGAGTTCGAGGGGCGGGTGGCGGGCCTGGCGGCGCCGGGAGTGTTCGTGCGGCTGCAGGAGCCGTTCGTCGAGGGGCTGGTGGCGCTGGAGGATCTTCCGGCGGACGAGTGGCGGCTGCACGCCGACGAGCTGCGGCTCGTGGGGGCCGCGACGGGCCGCTCGTTCCGCCTCGGCGACGAGCTCCGCGTGCGGGTACTCGACGCGAGTTTGGCCAGACGTAGAGCGTTTTTTGCATTGGTCGAAGGCCGCTCCGGGCGTCGCCGCGCGGGTCGGACCGTTCGTTTTTGACCTGCCCGAAGGCGGTTCCCGGACCCCCCCCTCACTTTTTTACCTGACGTATGCACTTTTCTGTTGACGACCGACCGGCGGTGGCATAGATACGGCTTCGTGTTTGGGCCCCGCGGCAGGGTGCGGCGGGGGAGGCACCAAGGGAGGTTGGAGAGAGATGGCGAAGATGACGAAGTCCCAGATCGTGACGATGATCGCGAAGGACACGGGCCTGACCCGCAGGAACGTGAACGCGGTGTTCGACTGCCTCCAGGGGCTGGCGAAGTCGCAGCTGGGCAAGAAGGGCCCCGGCGAGTTCACGATTCTCCCGGGCATGATCAAGGCGCGGGTGAAGGTCAAGCCGGCCGTGAAGGCGGGCAAGTGGTTCAACCCCTTCACCAAGCGTGAAGAGGTCCGCAAGGCGAAGCCGTCGCGCCGGACCGTCCGCCTGACGGCCCTCAAGGGCCTGAAGGGCGTCCTGTAGTCGACGATCGAAGACGATCAACAGAACAGCCGTCGCGGAGCGATCCGCGGCGGCTGTTCTGTTAATTGGGTCGATGCTGTTGGCTGTTGGACGGGTTCGGTCAATTGGGGCGATGCTCTTGGCTGTTGGCGGGGGCGGGGCGGGCAAGCGGGCAATTGGCTCGACGCTGCTGGCTGTCGGCTCTTGGCTCTTGGTCGGGCGTGGTCAAGCGGGGCGATGCGGTTGGCGCTTGGCTTCCGGGCGCCGGGTGTCGTCGTCCACGCGCTGACGCAGGCGGTTGAGCATCCGGCGTAGGCGCGTCAGGTCGGCCAGGAGACGCTCCGCCTCCCCCGGCTGCAGGCATCCCAGGTCGCGCGCCAGGGCGAGGTGGGAAGCCGTCTCCGCCGCTTCGCGTTCGGCGATGTTGAGCAACCGGACGAACTCCCGCGGGTGCATGGCCATCGAGCCCTCGGCGATGTTGGCGCCGATGGAGGCCGACGAGCGGCGCAGCTGATCCGTCAGCGCGAGCCGTTGTGCGGGCGGAAAGGTGTCCGCGCGGCGGTGGAGCTCGACGGCCAGCTCGTGGGCCCGTTGCCAGACCCGCAATCGTTCGAAGGGCTGCATGCCCGTCGTATCGCGTCTCCGACGGACTCCGTTGCGCGACTTCGACCTCGCTCAGCTTCCAGCGCCCGCCCGGGTGCCGTCCGAATCGTCGCGCGGCGCGGCCTGTGCTCCCGGGGTGCGACTGCGTGCGGTCCACCGCACGGCGACCATTCCCGCCACGAGCCCGCAGATCGCTCCCGCGAGCGACACCGCCGGCGTCAGCGCGAGAACGACCTCGGCCGCGACGATGCGATTGGCGACCCAGACACCCGTCGTCGGGCGAACCGGGATGCCGAACGGTGCTGCAAGCGTCGCCAGGAGCACGAGCAGCGTCCAGGGAACCAGGAGCATCAGGACCAGCCGGAGTCCCGTCGCGCCTTTGCACCGCCCACGGCGTCGAGCGGCCCGCCAACCCGCCAGAGCGCACCACCCGATGGCCAGAGCCACAGGGATGAACGGCAGGGCGGCGACGAGGTGCATCCAGATCTCGACTGGAGGAACCGTGGCCAGCCCCAACGCATCGGCGGGCAAGCCGACGAAGGTGCCGAAGAGCACGTCGCCGTGACGCTCGAACGGTAGCGTTGCTGCGAACTCCCAGCCTGTCGGAACGCGCACGGACACGTCGAGCGTACCGAACGACGCCCAACGCCGCGCCGGCGCCAGCAGGTAGCCGATTCCGTGCTGCCGCTCCGCCCGGTTCCCGGGGTAGCGCTCGGCGTACACGTCATACCGCACGACCAGCTCGTGGTCTCCCGGCTCGAGGAGCACGCTGAAGCCGACGGCATCCGCCCCGGTTCTGTCGCTCCGGCGGTCCCAACGCGTCCAAGTGAGTCGGTGTTCCTCCCCGCCGATCGTCGGCACCAGGATCCGCGGATGCAACTCGTCGGCCAGTTCGCATTCCTCGAGGAACCGCGACGGCAGGGAGCGGCCATCGAGCGACACCGATTGCTCCCGGATGCCGGGGGAGGCGAACACCAGCGGCGCAGCGACCGCAGCACCATCGTTGCGCAGGCGATACCTGGCCTCGACCAGCGGCCGCCCGCCGGCGGCGGCTGGCCGGAAATCGAAGCGCAGGTCCTCGTGGACGAGGTGCACGTGTTCGAGGGCGCCGTCCGGAGCCGGCTCGCCGCAGGCGTCCGCGGCGGAGACCGCCGACGTGTTCGCGTCGCCCGCCGATGGAACCAGCCAAACTGAAGCCGCGGCGGCCCAGATCGCGCGGCGGGTCGGCGCGTGGGACGTCACGGCCGGCCGCACTCCAGGCCGTGTCCGTGCCACCGCAGGCCCAGTCGCTCGGACGGCGTGCGAGACAAGCCGTCGAGAGGGTCTACGACCAGGGCGCGTCCCCGATCCATGCCGAGAAACGCGACGGCGTGCGACTCCGGACCCGTCGCGGGGTGATCGACGACCAGGATCGCCGGCGGCACCACCATCCGTGGATCGGTGTCGAACCGCTCGATCCGCCGGCACGTCACCCCGAGTTCCGACAGGCCCTCGACCACCGCGGCGGACGTGGTTCCCAAGACCGTCGTTCCGACCCGCTCGGCCATCTCGCGTTCGGTGACGGCCAGGCCCAACTGACGGGCGACGTTCGCGGCGCTCGCCGCCGCGCAACTCGTTCCGGAGGTCTGCAGGATGAAGCCATCGGGGTCGACGGAATGTCCCAGGTCGTCTGCGATCGGCCTGGTGACGACCACCCACGCGACGCCCACGCAACCGAACAGGCCGGCGACCAGTGCCGCCAGACACCAGCGGTGCTCGGCGGCGGATGCGAACGCCAGACCGATCGCGAAGCCGAACAGGAGTCCGGCCGGGCCAAGGAAAGCCGCCCCGCAGAATGCGAGCAGGTGGAGTTCGACGAAGTGCGGCACCTTCCAGGCGAGCCCCGGAACCAGCTGCAGAACAGCGAAACCCGCCGCGGCGACAGCCAGCCCGATGAGGGCGATCCACGGCGTTCGGGTCAGCCGCATGGCATTGCGCAGGTCGATTCCGGCACGGCGCCGCCGGGCCTGCCGACCGAGGAGCAGGCCTGCCGACAGGGCACACAATCCGCTCGCCAGCGCGAGCCACACGTCGAGCCGTTGCATTCCGACCTCTGCCCGTACCAATCGCGGAGCTCGCAGCGCTATTCCTCGGCGGTTCGCTTTGACAATCTGACAGGCGCGGGGATCCGGCAGCCAACAGCCAGCAGCTTCGGGTCGGGTCGGGTCGAGTCGTTCCGGACGAGTCGAATCGAGTCTACCTGCCGCCTTCGATCATGATCGGGGTGCGCAGGACGCCGCCGCCGACGATCTGGACGGTGGTCTGGAGGATCAGCGGGCTGCGGCCGGAGCCGACGGTGACCTCGGCCTCCCAGGCGCCGCCGCTGATGAAGAACTCGTTCCCGCACTGGACCTCGAACTCGTAGTCGGTGCCGCCGGGACGACGCAGCTTGATCTTGCCGCTGACGTTGCGGCCGCCCCGCTTGCACTCGAGGGTGACCTGCGAGATCGAGTCGAAGGCGAACTCGTGGGTCGCGGTTTCGCCCTCGCGGACGCGCAGGCCCTCGCGAACGTCGGCGGCGCTGTCGACGGCGCCGGGGAAGACGGCGCGGATGTCGTAGCGTCCGGCCGGCAGGCTGAACTCCAGCTCGGTGCGGCCGCCGCCCAGCGTCGCCGACTCGACGACGTCGGACTG
>JAFGHH010000251.1 GCA_016930215.1 Deltaproteobacteria bacterium | reverse complement strand
GGTCGGGCATGGCGGCGGACCGTAGGCGGGCGGGGCGGGCGAAGCAAGCCGCGGACGGCTTGCCCGAGAAGTGCTATGGTTCCGGCGCGTACGGGGATTTCGGGAACCACAGGTATCTGGCAGGCACGAGAGCCGTACCTTTCGGCCCAGGATGGCGGAGACGGGATTCAAGTCGCCGGGAGTCACTCCCCGCGATCGGAAGGCGGCTCGGCCGGAGCACAGACGTAGGGCCGGCGGCCGTTGTCGTCCCGCAGGAAGCCGGCGAAACGCCGCCCCCCGTCGGTCGAAGTCACGCGGAAGGCAATCTTGTCGAACTCTTCCGGCGGGAAAGGACCCTCGAGCACCCGCACGCACGCGCCGGACGGACCGACCTCCACCGTCCCGCGCACCGCATCCCCCGACAGCCAATCGGCATCGAGCTCCACGCCGATCTCCATGTCCAACAGTTCCAGGACGCCGCTCGTCGCACGCCCGCAAGGCCCGAGCGACTCGAAGCCCGCCGGAAACGCGACATCCTTCGTCGACGAGCGGGAGGAATCCCCGTCGAGCGGCGTGAACCGGACGCTCCACGAACCGTTCGCCACGACCACCGCGCCGTATCCGATCTCCCCTTCGTATCGCGCGAGAGCAGCACCGTAGAGCCACGGGCTCGGCTGAACAAGGAACACGCGCTCCGTCTGCACGCGGCCTTCGCCGTCCATCACGACTACGAGATCGCCCGCGGCGTCCTCCGCCTGCCCGGGGAGGGCGACGCCGCCCCCCGAGCGGAACAGCAGCGCCAGTCCCCCGCCCGGGGTCGGCACCGCACCGCGGACCGACTCTCCCCCCAACTGGCCTACGGGGAGCGCGACCTCGACGAGCTTCCCGCCCGGACGTGCCCAGAAGTACGTGCAGGGGCACTCGTCGACCCAGCGTTCGAGGAGCACGCCGGTGCGCCAGACGCCGTGGACCCACCAGAGCGTAGATACCCAGTTGGGATAGGAGAGGTCGTCGTCCCAGCGCAGGCCCTCGGCATCCTCGGCCTCGGCGGGAAGGGCCTCGACGCCGGCCGAGCGGCCGTTGAAGGCCCCGTCCGCATCCTCGCCCGACCACACCACGATCACCTCGGCGTCCGGCAGCGGAATGTCCCAGGAGCGCAGCACGACGACCGCGTCCACCCGTCCCGTGGGTCGAACGAACGAGACCGGACGACAACAGACCCACTCCCGCGCGGCGCTCTCCTCCTCCTCCTCGGCGTTCTCCCCTTCCTGGACGCATTCCTCCTCCGCGACCTTGCGCCGGCGGTGTGGTCCCGCCACCCTGCACTCGTAGTCGTCGGCGCCGAGCTCGAACGACGCCACGAACTCCTCCGCGGAAGCGGGCGAAGCCGCGTCCTGTGCGGACGGCACATCACGAGCCTCGGGGACGGGAACGGTCGTTTCGGGCGCCGGCACGTGCGCCACGTCGGGGACGGCCGGAGGGGATGCCGCGTCCGGCGCGACGTTCCTCGCGTCCGCGACGCGCGCCACCGTGCCATCGCTCGGGGCGGGATGTCGCGAGCACGCCGTCGCGCCTGCGACGAGACACGCATGGAGGAGGATGAACGACGCATCGCGATCCATGCCGATCGACGTCGTACCACAATCCCGCACTGCGCGTCGCTGGCCGCCGGCTACGGGCACGTGATGAGCGGGGCAAGCAGGGCGAGACTCCGCTCCATCAGGTCGAGCGCATCGGAAGCGGCTCGCCGTCGCCCTCGTCGCTCCGATCGTCCCCTTCGCGCAGGTCGTGGACGTCATGTGCGTCGGGGCTTCGAGATCCTCGTGCGTGGCGACGGCGTCGTTCACGGCGGAGACGTCGTGCGGGTCGGGGCGTCGCGGACGTGGCAGGCGTCGATGCGTCGGGACCTCGGCGACATCGGCGGCGTCGAGGTCCTCGTGCACGACTCCGGCACCGGCGTCGTCCCGTCGTGCCCGCAGGTCGGGGCGTCGGTGGCGTTGAGCTGGTCGGAAACGTCGTGGTCGTCGCGGCGGCGCGGGTGGCGACGGCGTGGGGCGACTGACGAATGCCTCGGCGCAGAAGACGCCATGACCGTCGCATCCAGGGAGGCGACGCAGTGGATGGTAGTCCGCCGGCGGAGGTCCGCTCCCCTCCATGATGACGAGGCCCGGCATGCATTCCCCTGCCCGCCGCACGATCCCCGGCCCGGTTCCCGTTCGGGTTCCTGCCGGTTTGCGGGTTCTCGGCCGCGGATGGTACATGTACACAGAGACGAGAGGTGCCCATGGGTGACGTCATCAACGCGAAGCACGCCGCGGCGTTGCTCGGCTTGGTCGCGCTCGCCGGACCGTCCTGCCGCACGGAGCCGCCGCCCGCCTGCCCGCCCGCCGCGGCGGCAACGCTCGTCGCTCTGCGCGACCGTCTCGCGGAGGTCGCGGAGACCGATCGCCCCATGCAGGATCAAGTGCGTGACGAGATGGAGAGGGCGGCGCGCCCGCTTGCGGTGCTCGAGTCGGGGGGACGGCAGTTCCAGGCGACGGAGGTGTACCTCTGCCCGCGCGTGACGGCGGAGGATCCCTGGCGGTGCGAACCGGACGTCGTTGGATACGCCGACGACACGATCCACACGACGGAGTTTCCGCCCTACGACGTCGTCGAGCTGGCCGGCGGAACCCCCGTCCGGCTCGCGGGTCCCGACGGCCAACCGGCGGTCGGCGTGCTGCGCGTCGGCATCGGCGAGCCCTCGAGCATGCACGGCGCCGGTTACGCGGCCGCGACGCAGCTCTCGCTGGCCGGGGATTCGACGCTCGTGGGGGTCGAGCCTGCGGACGGCGAACAGCTTCTCTTCGCGTTGTTCGACGATCCGTCGGGGCTCTTGCGGAAGCACGTGTGGGTGGTGCGGGTATCGGGGCATCCGAAGGGCATCGGCGACGCAGGCGCTTCCGGTCCTTGCGATGGCGCCGGGACGCAGACGGAACTGACCCGCTGCTTCGCGCAGGCCGCCGAACGGGTGGAACGGGCGCTGGCCGGCGAGTTCGGAGCGTTGTGCGCGCGGGTCCGGCGGGCCGGGTCGACCGGGTCACTCGAGGCTCTCGAGGCGGGCCAGGCGAGATGGGAGAGCTACCGCGACGTCCATTGCCGCGTGATCGCGATGCTCCGGGGAGGCGGCTCGTTAGGGCCGATGCAGGAGGCCGGCTGTCGCGCCATGCTCGCCGAACAGCGCCGCGCCGCGCTGCAGGCCCTGCTGGCGGACATGGGCCCGGAGTAGCGCAAGCGGAGCATGGGCGAAGACGATGACGATCGACGATCCATCTCTCGCGGCGGCAGGGTAGCCCCGGCGCTGCATGACGGTGGCGACGGGTCGCGGACGCCACGACGAGCAAGGTGCTCGACGCCGGCGGTGCCTCATCGAGGACGGTGACGGCCTCGTCCGCGTCGAGAACGTCGCGATCGTGTAGGCGGCGTAGGCGACGGGCTCCGGGCGGCGGGGCGACGACGCGCGAGGTGGGCGACGTGGGCGGCGGCGGCGCGTCGTGAGCGCGGACATCGTGACCGCAGCGAAGGCGACGATCGTCGGGGATCGTCGGGGACCACTTGCGGGCGCTTCTGCGAGTCACTTTCGCGGGAATGCCCGCTCGTCTCCGCGGCGCGAGTCGGGCCGTGGGCGTGTTGCCTCGCGCCTGGGATCCTGCTACTCGACTGCGTACGTTCGGTCGTTGGGAGTGCGAGCGGCCGCGGATCGACTGGCCCGCACCTCCAGAAGGAGCGACGGGAATGCCGTCCAATGCGCTCGGTGATTTCGCCATTCGTCTGAAGGAGGTAGAGCAACTCCTTGAGGCGCACGGAGCCCTTGTTGCTCTGAAGAACGCCCAGGCCGCAGCGCAGGCTGGCGGAGGTCTGAAACAGCTTGCGAATGTCGTCAACGCTCTTGTGGCCAAACCAGGCCCCGGGAAGCCGCCCCAAGTGCAGGCCATCAACAAGGCCGCGTTCGCGATGCTGTCCGCACACCTGCAGGGCTTCGTGACGGATCTGTACAAGGAGGCTGCCCGCCACCTCCTGGACAAGCGCGTCCCCGACTTGGCTACGGTTCTGGCGGCCGCCGACGCACCCGGCAATCCGAACCCGCAGAACATCATCCGCCTCTTCGGGAGGATCGGTTTCTCTGATGTCCTGGCCGGCGTGTCATGGCAGAAGATGAACAACCAAGCGCGCAGGGCAAAGCTGCGGGAGTTCATTGAACGCCGCAATCGGATCGTGCATGGGCGGTCAGAGTCCGTGTGGAAGGCAGAGGTCGAAGCCCACGTGAAGGTCTGGCGGAACTTCGCCGGGCGCCTCGACGAGAGGGTGCGCTTGGCACTTCAAGCCGTGAAGGGCAAGTCACCCTGGTAGACGGACAAGCACGCCAACCTGCTCCTGTTCCGTAGACCTCGGACTCGCACCAGCCAGCATCCACTCCGAACGCAGCGGATAGCAGCAGTCGCGGGTCGTCCGCCAACCTCGTTCTCGTCGTCCATGTCGAGCAACTCGGGAACATCGGGGACGTCGCGGCTGCAAAGACGTCGAGCTGCTCGGCGACCTCGTGAGCGTCGGGGCCGCGAAGGCGTCGAGGGCGTCGTGACCGTCGAGATCCTCGGGCACGGCGACGGCGTCGTGACCGTCGGCGGCGGCGAGCGTGTCAGGGCGGCGAAGGCGTCGAGGGGCGTCGAGGACGTCGGGGACGGCGGGGCGGCGAGGTCAGCGAGGTCGGTGGAGCGGCGAGGGCGGCGGGGCGG
>JAFGHH010000250.1 GCA_016930215.1 Deltaproteobacteria bacterium | reverse complement strand
GGTCGGGCATGGCGGCGGACCGTAGGCGGGCGGGGCGGGCGAAGCAAGCCGCGGACGGCTTGCCCGAGAAGTGCTATGGTTCCGGCGTGTACGGGGATTTCGGGAACCACAGGCGGAGCACCGACCGGATCGGGACCGCCGGCGGTGTCCGGAGGGACGCTCCATGGCGACGATAGTACGGTCCTTGGCGGGCCTGACGATCCCGGTGGTGTTGCTCGTCACGTCCGCCGCCGCGGCGGAAACCTACTACGTCGCCACCTCGGGGGACGACGGTGCCGCCGGCGACGCGGACCACCCGTGGCGGACCGTGCAGCACGCTGCCGACAGCGCCGGACCCGGCGACCGCGTGATCGTCCGGGAGGGGTACTACGACGAGGACGTGGTGATCGACTCCGGGGGGAGCAGCGACGCCCTGCCGCTCTCGTTCGATGGTGTCACGGAGGGGGATTCGCCGGACGATCGCGTGTGGCACACCAAGCTGAACAGCCTGGTCGTCAACGGGGACTACGTCGCCTTCGCGGGGTTCGAGGTCGAGGCGCTCGACGATCGCACCGGCATCCGGGTGAACGGCAGCCGGGTGTCGATCCGCGCCTGCCACATCCACGACTGCGCCAACCGCGGCATCCTGGTCGCGCTGGAGGCGGACGGCGTCGCCGTGGTCGGCAACCTGGTCCGCCATAACGGGCTGGTGGGCATCGACACGCGCGGCAGCAACTCGCTGCTCGAGGGGAACGAGATTTCGCGGACCGTGCAGTGGCATCCCCGGCACCCGGCGGGCGCCTTCGCCGGCGAGGACGCCGACGGGTTCCGGGTCTTCGGCGGGGGGCACATCATCCGGAACAACTACGTCCACGACATCGCCGACCCCGCCGATCCCGGCAACCACCAGGGCTACCTGGAGGGGACCGACGACTGGCCCCATCCGGACTGCCTGCAGACGTGGGATGTGGCGGACGGGCGATCGGAGCAGTGCATGACCGAGGCACTCATCGAGGGCAACCGCTTCCACGTGGCGGCGTACGCGGGCAAGGGGATCACCATCACCTCCACCTCGAGCATGGACAGCACCTGCGAGCACATCCTGGTCCGCAACAACATCTTCGAGTTCCGGGACACCGGGATCGCCGGCGGGGACATCCCGATCCGCGGCCTGCGGATCGTCAACAACCTGTTCAAGGCCCGCCCCACGGGGGTCGAGGACTGGGGCTTCGGCGTGCTGCTGGACGCCGCCGACTACCAGGTGCTCAACAACATCTTCGTGGACTGCCAGCGGGAGGCGCGGACCCTCTCCGGGACCGGCGTCGTCGGCTACAGCCTGATCTGGAGCCACGACGGCGCCGGGCGCGTCGGCGTGCCGGCCCTGCAGTCGAGCGAGTTCCAAGGGGAGGATCCCCTCTTCGTCGGGTACACGCCGAGCCACGGCGGCGACTACCACCTGCAGGAGGGCTCGCCGGCCCGGGACCGGGGAACCTCGGACGTCGAGGTCACCGACGACCGGGACGGCGTGGCGCGCCCCGTCGGACCCGCGTTCGATCTCGGACCGTACGAATTCGACCCGGACGTCTGCACGCCGTCCGATTGCGCCGGGCTGGGCCGCGAGTGCGGAAGCTGGGACAACGGCTGCGGCCACATGGTGGACTGCGGCGGGTGCGACCCGGGGGCCACCTGCAGTGCCGTCGGGCGGTGTGTCGATGACGTCGTCGATGGCGGCACCGAGGCCGATGCGAGAGCGGACGGCGAAGGTGACGGCGTCGGTTCGGACGAGGGCGACGCGGTCGTCGCGGACGGCACGGCGCCGGACGATGCGGCGGCGCCCGACGCCGGTCCTCCGGGGGCGGAATCCGACGGTTGCGGCTGCCGCGCTGCGGGCTCCGCCTCGGGCCTGACGTGGCTGCTCGGGCCGTTGCTGTTCGGGTTCGTGCTTGGACGCGTCCGCTTCCGTCCGTGGCGTAGGAGCCGGCGGTCCGGCGCCGCGGCCGCGCTCGCCGGCCTGCTCGCCGGGGCGCTCGTCTCGTGCTCCGACTCCTCGATTCCGGGAGGTCCCGGCGACGCCGGCCCGGACGGCGGCGGGGACGGCCTCGCGGACCTCGGCGTCGACCCCGGGCCGGATGCCGAGCCGGGCGCCGACGGCGACGTGGAGGCCGGGCGGGATGCGGAGCCGGAGGCCGACGCGGTTTCCGACGCCGAGGCCGAGGCCGAGGTGGACGCCGGCCCGGGCTACTGCGCCGCGGCCACGGGGCTCGTCAACCCGCCCGCGGGCATGCTCGGCCACACCGACCTCGCCCGCTGGCAGCTCGACCGGAGCGCGGCGCTGAGCATCAACTTCGACGACTCGACGCCCGGACAGGCGCTGCGCGGCGTCCCGCTGATGATCGAGTTCGGGCTCACCGGGACCTGGTTCGTCAACCCCGGGCGCGACGAGTACGCGTCGCACCGCGAGGTCTGGGAGACGATCGCCCCGGCGAACTTCCAGGAACTGGCCAACCACACCATGAGCCACCGCGGCGCGGCGACCTACGAGGAGGCGAGTTGGGAGATCGGCGAGGCGGCGCGGATCATCCGGGGCCTGTACCCACCCGAGCGCAGTCCCCTGATGGGGTTCAACCGGGGCGGTGGCACCACCTGGGGGATCACCGAGGACGAGCTGGCGGCCCTGCTGGTGGAGCACCGGTGCGTCGAACGAGCCCACTCGCGGGGCATCGCCGTCGCGACGTCCGCCGCGACCATCAGCACCGATCTCGCCGCCTCGTTCACGGAGGGAAGCTGGGTGGGTGCGTGGGGAAACATCCACTTCCACGGGATCTGCGACCCGGCCGATCGCGTGAACTGCGCATGCACCACGCCGGGAGACGCCGCGGACTGCCGGGACTCCGGCGTCGGCGGGGTGAGCGCGGACGAGTTCCGCAGCCTGCTCGTCTTCCTCACCACCGATCCGTTCTTCGCGGAGCGGGTGTGGATCGACGGTTTCATCGCCGTGCACAAGTACCGGACCGCCCGGGACGGGTCGGCGGCGACGCTGTATTCCGCCGGGGACGACGAGGTGATCGTCTGCCTGGGGAGCGGCGACCTGGATCCGGCGCTCTACGACGAGCCACTGACGCTCCAGTCCGTCGTGCCGTCGCCGTGGACGGCGTGCACGGCGGTGCAGGGCGGTGCGCCCCGCGAGTGCCGTCTGGCGGGCGGAGTGGCATCCTATGAAGCCAGGCTCGGCGGCGGCGACATCCGCCTGGCGCCCCGGTAGCGGCGCCGGTGCCACTCCCGGGTGCGCCGGCGTCATCCGCAGTGCATCGGTCGCCCGGCGCGTAGTCCTTCCCGCCCTGTCGTCACGGTCCGCAGACTCGCGTCACCGGCACGTCCGCCGCACGCAGCGTCGCGGCGGCCGGGCCCTGCACGGCCGCGGTGGTCGTCGGCCGTGATGACAGGTCGCGCAGCGGCGGTGGTTCCCGAAAAGCCGATCGCGGTCGCCGCGAAGCGCGGACAGGAACCGATCTGCGTCGTTCGGCCCGCCGACGCGGTGGCGGCAGGGTCGCGGCGGCTGCCAGCGGCCAGGTCGTGTGCGCCGGGCGCGACTGCGGCGCGCACCTCGACGGCCGAGTCGGAGGTGGCCCGCTCGATGACGTCGAACGCGCGGCGATCGTCAGGCCGCGCGACGAACGTAGTGGTGATGAAGTCCGCCGACCTCGGGCAGCTCGATCACCTTGCCCATCGCCGGCGGGGCAACACGGGTCGCGGCACGTCGGGCAGCCGACCGGCATGCCGCAGCC
>JAFGHH010000027.1 GCA_016930215.1 Deltaproteobacteria bacterium | reverse complement strand
CGACGCTCGACCTGCGCGACGACCCGCTCCAGACCCGCGAAGGGCACTACGTCTCGCTGCTGCTGCGGCTCGGCATCGACCCCTCCGGCGGCGCGTACGACCACGACCCGGAGCGCGACTTCTACCGCTACGTGCTGGTCAAGCAGGACCTGCGCGGCTACTACCGGCTCCACGAGCGGTTGACGCTGGTGCTGCGCGTGGCCACCGGCTTCGTCCTGCCGTTCGGCGACGAGTCGCTGGCCCCGCCGGACGAGCGGCTGTTCTCGGGCGGGGCGAACAGCATCCGCGGCTATCCCTACCGGCGCATCGGTACCTGGTTCTCCTGCCCGGACGACGATCCGGACTGCGTGGAGCGGGTCCCCGCGGGCCACGTCGTGCCGCCGGCGGGCGGCAACACGCTGTGGGAGTTCTCCGCCGAGCTGCGGGTCCAGATCGTCGGCGGGCTCAGCGCCGCCGCGTTCTTCGACGCCGGCAACGTGCTCGACGGGGCCTTCAGCACGGTCTACCCCGAGTCGATCTCGCAGGTCCACCCCAGCGTCGGCGCCGGCCTGCGCTACCAGACCGCCGTCGGGCCGATCCGGCTCGACCTCGCCGTCCCGCTGCAGGACGACCCGCGGCTCGCCGACGTCGGCCCCGTGTCGTTCCACCTCACGATCGGGGAGGCCTTCTGATGCGCTCGCGGCGGCCGGCGGCGGAGGGAGGGGAGGGCACGCGATGTCGCGCGTGACCCGCTTTTCCTTCACGCCCCGCTGGCGCTGGCGCCGCCACGTCCTGCGCTGGCTGTTCCGTACCCTCGTCGTGCTCGGCCTGCTCGCCCTGCTGGCCGCCGGCCTGCTGTGGTTCCTGGTCGGCACCGAGACCGGCAGTCGCTGGGTCGTCTCGCGCGTCGTCCAGGCGATCGACGAGGGGATCCCCGGCTCGATCGAGTTCGACTACGTCGGCGGCACGCTGCTCGAGGACGTCCGCGTCGCCAACGTCGTGATCCGCGACCCGGCCGGGTACGAGGTGATCCGCGTGGCCGAGGCGACCACCGAGGTCGACCTGTCCCTGCTGCTCGAGGGCGTCGCGCGCTTCGAGCACGTGCAGGCCCGCGGGATCGATGTCACGCTGCGGAAACGCAGGACCTACGTCGGCCTGTCGCGCGCCTTCCGGGAGCCGGCCGAGGAAGGTGCCCCGGCCGAGCCGGGGCGTCCCGGGACGTGGCTGTTCGACCTGCCCGACATCCGGTTGGCCGACCTCCACGTCCGCGTCGACCTCCAGCCCACCGCCCTCGACGTCCGCTTCGCGACCCTCGAGGCCGTCGTCCTTGCCGGCCGCGGCTCCTACCGCGCCGAGACCCGCGGCGCCGGGACCGTGGAGCTCGAGCGGATCGGCGGCACGGCCCGCGACGATCGGGTCGCGTTCTCGGGCGACCTGTCCTCCCGCACCGGGCATTGGGCCGAGGCGGAGCTGGAGCTGGCCCAGGATCGCGACCGCCTCGCCGTCCGCCTCCTTGCCGGACCGGAGGGGTTCCGGGGCGCGCTGCAGGCCGGTCCCGACGGCATCCTGCTCGATCGCTACCTGACCGAGGTCGCCCCGACCCTGGCGCTCGGCACCGCCCGGACCCTCACCGCCGTCGTCGAAGGTCCGGTCGAGGAGCTGGCCTTCCGCGTCGCCGCCGTCACCGACGCCGGCGCCGTGGAGCTGGACGGGCGCCTGCAGGGCGAAGCCGGCGCCCGGCGCCTCGACGGTCGCGTGCAGCTCGCCGAGCTGCGGCCCGTGCGCCTCGGCCTCGCGGACGCGCCGCCGGAGCTGACGATCTCGGTCGGCGCCGCGGTGAGGGCCGACCTCGCCGCGAACACCATGGACGTCCTGCTCGCCGGGCTGCGCTTCGCCGGCATCGAGGTCCCCGGACAGCCCCACTCCGGCACCGTCCACCTCGACCCGCGCGAGCTGCGGCTCGACCTGTTCGCCGCCGACGGCTCGAACGAGCTCGAGGCGCGGCTCGACCTGCCCGCCGCCGGCGAGGACCGCACGGCCGCCGTCTCGGCCGGGCTGGCGCCCGGCGCGACCGTCGTGCTGCCGTGGCTCACCGTCGCCGGACCCGTCGAGCTGACGGGCGGCGCGCGGTGGGACGGCGCGCGGTTGGCGGCCGTGGAGCTGGACTGGGCCGGCGACGGCGCGCTGACCTCCGAGCGGCCGGCGCTGACGGCCGACGGCGCGTGGCGTGCGTCCCTGGACGCCTCGCGGGCCGAGGGCGGCGGCTGGGTCGCCGACGGGCGGCTGCTCGGCGCGGCCGACGCCGTCCTGCAGGCCGGCTCGGTCGCGCTGGCCGGGCCGCTGCACGACGTCGCGTCGTCGCCGGACGACCCGACCGGCGTCCCCGTGCACGCCGAGCTGGACGTCGACGGCACGCTCCGCGTGGCGGTGGCCGGCGCGTCGCTGGCGTCGGCGCGCGACGAGTCGCACGGACTGCACAACACCGCGCCGCTGGTCGTCGACCTCGCGCTCACGCGGGCTTCCTCCGGGGCGATCTCGCTTGCCGGCGCCCTGCAGAGCGACGGCGCCGTCGTCGCGGGACCGGGCAACTCGGTGGCCGGCCCGGTGCGCCTGGCGCTGGAGGCCGAGTCGACGGGGGGCGAGTGGCGGCTGGTGCGCGGCACCGCCTCCGCGCCGGGCGTGCGCTACGGCAACGTACGCAGCGGCCCCGTCCAGGCCGAGCTGGACCCCGCCGCCGGCGGCCGCTCGTCGCGCGTGCGCGCCACGGTCACCGGCGTGCGCAGCGGCGGCACGCGCCTCGGCACGGTCACGGCGGACCTCATCGGCAGCACCCGCGCGGGGAGCGGCGTGGTGCGGCTGGACGCGCCCGGCGCCGACGTCTCCACGACGGTCCGGCTGCGCCGCACCGAGGACGGCGCGGTGGAGGTCGACCTGGAAGGCGGCCTGCTCGAGAGTCGCGCGACGGCGCTGCGGTTCCACGGTTCGTTGCGTGCCGACGCCGACGGCCTCGTCGTCCCGGCGCTCGTGCTGGAAGGGCAGGGCGCCAGCGGCCGCGTTGCCGGGACCCTCCGCGACTGGCGCCGCCTGCGCTTCGACGGGCGGGTCGCCGAGCTGCCCGTGGCCGCCCTGTTCGATCTGGCCGACCTGCCGCCGGACGTCGCGAGGCTGGTCCACGGCGGCCGCCTCGGCGCCGAGATCGATGTCCAGGGCACCGTGGCCGACCCGACGGTCCGCTTCTCCGCAGGCGTGTCGGAGCTCGCCGTCGCGACGCTCGAACACGTGGCGGGCGAGGTCACCGGGACCTTCGAGGACGGCGCGCTCCACGCCGCCGGGCAGGCGCGACTGGCCAACGGCGGCACCCTGCGGGCCGACCTGACGGTGCCCGCCGGCGGCGGGGCCGTGGCGTACGTCCAGGCCGCCGACGTGCCGCTCGACGTCGTGGACCCGCTGCTGCCCGACGACGTCGCGCTGCGCGGGACGCTGGCCGACGGCAGCGTGCTGTACCACGCCGGGGAGCGCGCCCTGGAGCTGCAGGCCCGCGTGCGGGACTTCGCCGTCGGCGCGGGCATGGCGCCCTGGGAGGGCTGGGCCGACCTGCGCTGCACCGGCACGCGCTGCCGCGACCGGTTCCGGCTGACCGGTCGCGACGGCGCGGTGGCCGAAGGCGACGGACGCGTGGACCTCGCCCGGGCCCTCGCCGACTCGGACGACCTCCGCCGCGAGCTGCTCGACGCCGGCCGCTGGCTGCAACGCCTGGCCTTCGCCGACCTCGAGCTGCGGGCGTTGGGCCTCGACGGCCCCGACGTGCCCGCCGGCCGGTTCTCCGGCGTCGCCGTGCTCACCGGCTCGCCGCTGCATCCCGAGGGTCGCGCGGAGCTCGAGGGGCGCGATGTCGGCTGGGCGCGCCGCGGCGACCTCCCGCCGCTCGCCGTGCGGCTCGCCGTCGATCTCGAGCGCGACGGGCTGCGCGCGAGCGTGCGCGCGACCGGCGCCGAGGGGACCGACCTGCGGGGGACGGCCGAGTGGCCGCTCGGGCTGCGGGCGCTGCTGGCGGGCGGGGACGCGCCGTGGCGCCCCGACCTGCGCCTGGCCGGCCGGATCTCGCGCGAGGTCGTGCAATCGATGACGGTCGACCGGTTCTCGCACGCGCCGGCGGAGCGGGTCGGGCTGCGCGCGCGCTGGCAGCCGGCGGGGCCGGACGCTCCGTCGCGATGGACCGCCACGCTCGCGGCGGACGAACTGCTGGTCAGCGAGGTGCCGGTGCAGTCCGCGATCCTGTCGCTGGACGGCCGCGGGACGCAGGTGGCGTTGTTCGGCGCGATCCGCAACCAGGAGGCGGCCGCGCTGCACCTCGGCGGCAGCGTCGAGCTGCCGGCCGATCCCGGCACGCCCGTCCCGGCCGCCGGCGTCGCGGACGCCTTCCCCGACCTCCGCGCCTTCGGCCGGCTCGAGCCCGCCGCCGCCCGCCTCGACGTCGTCGCCGTCGCCCGCGGTCTCGACCTGGCCAGCCTGCCCCTGCCGTCGGTGGTCGAGGACCTCCGCGGCCGCGTCAGCCTCGACCTGACGGCGACCGGTCCGGTGCTCGACCCGCAGGTCGCCGGCGAGTTCCACGTCCAGGACGCCGGGTTCGTGCTCGTGCCGACCGCCCAGCGCTTCGAGCGTGTGGAGCTGCTGGGGAACGTCCGCGAGGGACGCGTGACGATCGAGCGGGCCTCGGTCTCCAGCGGCGACGGCCGCGCCTCCGCCTCCGGCACGCTCGATGTCGCGGACCTCGACGCCCTGGCGTTCGCGCTGCGCTTCGAGTCCACCGACTTCCCCGTCGTCGGCGAAGGGACGACCTACGGACGGATCACCTGCAAGCTCGGGCTGGACGGCGGCCTGACCGCGACCGGCGAGGGAGCGTCGGTCGGCCGGCGCCTCGAGGCCGACGTCGTGGTGCGGGAGGGCCTGCTGCTGCTGCCGCAGCAGCGCTCCCAGGCCGTGATGGAGATGGGCGACCACTCGGACTTCGTCATCGGCGGACGCGAGGTCGCCGCGGCGGACGACGGGGCGGCGGTCCCGCTGGACCTGCTGGTGCGGATCGACGTGCCGGGCGAGCTGCTGGTGCGGCGCGACGACATGCAGATGGCCGGCACCGGGAGGTTCGTGTTCCGCAGCGAGCCGTCGCGCGGGCAGGCGCCGTCCCTGGGCGGGAACGTCGAGGTGCGCCGCGGCTGGGCCGACATGTTCGGCCGCCGCTTCGACCTCGAGTTCGGCGACGTCGCCTTCACGGGCCGCAACCCGATCGACGGCGCGATCGATGTCCGGCTCGCGGCCGAGACCGCCGAGGGCCCGGTCTACATCGATGTCACCGGCACTCTGCGCCACCCGCAGATCCAGCTCACCAGCGACCCGCCGCGCGACCAGAGCGAGATCCTCGCCCTCCTGTTCCTCGGCCGGACCGAGGTGGCCGACGAGGAGCGGTTGGCCGTCGTCCAGCAGGCCGACCGCGTGGCGCAGGGCGTCGCCGAAGCCGTCGGCCTGGCGTTCTTCCAGTCCGAGGTCGCCGGCCGCATCACTCCGCTCAGCGTCCTGCGCCTCGACCCCGGACAGGAAGGCCTCAGCGATGCCCGGATCCGCGCCGGGATGAACCTGGCCAGCAACCTGTACGTCGAGTACTCGTTCCAGCCGGCCGCGGACGAGCTGCAGAACTCGAACGAGGGCCGGATCGAATGGCTGATCCTGCGCAACCTGTCGCTCGAAGGGTACTTCGGCGACGCCCAGTCCGGCGGCATCCACCTGCAGTACCGCACCGAGTGGTAGCCCGCGCGGCCAGCAGCGCCAGCGCCGCCAGCAGGCCCGCCAGCGTCGCCGCCGCGGTCCCGGCCCCTCCACCCGCGACGCCGCAATCGCAGCCGGACCCGCCGCCCGGCACCGGCGGGCCGGCCTCGGACGCACCGTCCGCGAGCGCGTCGCTCCCGCCGTCGTCGCCGTCCGCGTCCGGCGGTTCGGTGTCCCGGCACGCCGCCGTCTCCGCGAAGGGGCCGGCGCAGACCAGCACCGTCGTCTCGCTCCGGCCGAGGTGCCCGGCCAGGTCGTCCACCTCCGCGGCCACGCGCCACGATCCGCCCGCCACGACCCGTCCGTCCGTGCCCCGTCCGTCCCAGCCGACGACCGCGGCCAACCGCGCCACCCCGGTCTCCACCCGGGCCAGCTCCCGCCGCACGCCGCCGTCCGGTTCCAGCACCTCGACCCGCCAGCTCCGCAACGCCACCCGATCCGTGGCCTCCAGCCGCAGCATCGCGACGTCGTCGATGCCGTCCCGCTCCGGCCGGATCCGCGCCGGCATCGTCGTCAGCTCGACCCACGGCACGTCGTCATCGACCACCAGGAAGCCGTCGGAGGACGACTCCGTCGAGCGTGCCGTCGGCCCGAACACCGCCCGGACGACGGTGCGGTAGCGCGTCCCGCGGCGCAGCGACACGCCGTGCAGCACGAATCCCGGCCCGGTCGTCCCGAACCAGTCGCGTACCACGACGTCGTCCGCGGTGGTGACCGCCGCCAGGTACCCCGTCGCGCCCTCGACCGGCGTCCAGCTCGCCGCGACCACCTGCGCGTCCGACAGCTCGTCGAGGTCGGTCTCCGGGTCGCTCGCGCCGTCGCCGTCACGGACCTCCACCGGGCCGTCGGCCGCGGCGGCG
The DNA here is from genome assembly GCA_016930215.1 of Deltaproteobacteria bacterium. Taxonomy (GTDB): domain Bacteria; phylum Myxococcota_A; class Polyangia; order DRWM01; family JAAZOP01; genus JAAZOP01. The sequence goes on along the minus strand of JAFGHH010000027.1, from coordinate 20,772 downwards.
CCGAGCACGTGGATCCGTCCGTCGCTCGTCGGCGCCAGCACCCGGACCGTCCCGTCACCCTCGACGTCCGCCGCGATCGGCTCCCCGACCGGCGCGTGCAGCGCAACCGACCAGGCCACGGAGCCGTCCGCCGCGCGCACCGCGTACAGCCGATGGTCCGACGACCCGACCAGGAAGGCGCCGTCGTCGTCGCCGTCGAGGCTTGCCAGCGCCGTCGGGCTGGACAGTACCCCCGGACGGACGCCGGCCGCGCGCGCCGCCGCCTCGTCCGGCCAGCCTTCGCCGCCGGCGAGCGCCGTGCGCCACCGCAGCGTGCCGTCGGTCGCGTCCCACGCGGACAGCGTGCCCGAGCGCTCCGCCGTCGCCGCCACGCGCCACGTTCCGGAGGCGCCGCGTCCCAACGCGGCGTAGCGGCCGCGGTGCGAGTAGCCCTCGTCGGCGATCCACACGCGGTCGAGGCTCCGGTCCAGGCGCTCCGGTCCCCCCCAGGACGAGCCGGTCCGGAACAGCTCCGGGAGGCCGTCCCCGTCGATGTCCGCCGCGGCGATCGTCCCGCCGCCCCAGCCGTCCCGCCGGACCACCTCCGCACCGGCCGCGTCGACCGCCTGCCGGAAGCTGCCGCGGATCGCCAGCAACTCGGGCGTCCCGGCGCCGTCGAGGTCCGCCGCGGAGAGCAGGTCGTCGGCGTAGTCCTCCGCCTCCGCTCCCACCCACAACGGCGCCGCCGCGCCCGTGGACGTCACGGAGAGGAACGTGCGGCTGCCGTAGTACGTCTGCTCCTCGACGTGTCGCATCGCCACCGCGTCCCACCCGGGATGCGCGGCGTCGAGGTCGCCGAAGGGCAGCGGGTCACCGAGCGGCGTGCCGGCGCGGCCGAGCGACACGAGGGTCGGGGGCGGGGCGAGGTCGCCGCAAAGCGCCAGCGCCGCCCGGCCGCCGGCGTCGGTCGCGAAGACCACCGGCACGAAGCCGGCCGGCCCGTCGCAGCGCGCCGCCGCGACCACCGCCCGCTCGTCCCCCGTCGCCCGGGCCGCCGACCGTGCGGTCGGCTCGAGCGCCCCGTCCGGCCCGGCGCGCAGCGGCGCCGGGAAGGCGACCGGACGCGCCCCCGCATCGACCGCCAACGTCGTCGCGCGGCCGGCGACGCGCGCCACCACCGGCGGTGCCGGCAGGGCGTCGGCGACCTCCACGTCCGGCAGGCCGTCGCCGTTCCCGTCGTCGAGCAGCGTCAGCGAGGCGTCGAACAGCGCCACCCGGCCGTCGTCCGCGGCGGCGGCGAGCACCGCGCCGCCGCCGGAGGCCCGGGCCAAGGCCGTGAACGACGGCAGCCCCGTCGCGCCGGGCCCCGTGGTCCAGACGGCGAGGTCGAGTCCCGTCGGCCCGTCGAGCAGCGCGAGCGTATCGACCAGGCCGTCGCCGTCCGCGTCGCGCGCGACGAGCAGCGCCGGGTCGCCCTCCGGGCCGGGCAGCACCGCCGGTGCCGCCGGTGCGCCCCAACCGTCCGGCCGGGCGAATCGCGCGCGCGACGGGTCTGGCAGCAACGGCACCAACGCCGGCTCCGACTCCCAGAGCCGCTCGGGCTCGCCGTCCAGACCCACCCGCCACGCCTCGACCGCCGCCGGCCCCTCCGGCACCGCGTCGTCCGGTGCCGGCCGCGCGATGATCTCGTCCGCACCGTCACCGTCGAGGTCGGCGGTCCCCAGCGCGATCGACCCCGGCAGCTCGAGCAGCAGGTCGGGCCGGCCGTCCGCGCCCAGGCCGCGGAACACCCGGACCGCCCAGCCGCTGCCGGCGCCGTCCGTCATCGACGTCACGATCTCCAGCCCCGGCACGTCCGGCAGTACGTCCGCCGCCGGCGCGTCCAGGTACCGGTGCTGTCCGGCCTCCGCCGGCACCCGCCGTTCCCAGCGAGGAGCCAGCGTCCCGTCCTCGGCCTCCAGCACCAGCAGCCGCCGGCTGCTCGCCAGCCGGCGCGACGCGTTGTTGCTGGCCAGCACCAGCTCGTCGTCGCCGTCGCCGTCGAGGTCCGCCGCCGCGACGTCGACCATCCCCAGCGGGAACGACTCCAGCGACGGCGACACGTGCGTGGAGAACCCGCTGCGCGCGTCGTAGGCCCACACCCGGTCCTCGTCCGGCGCGACCAGCTCCGGCAGCCCGTCCCCGTCGAGATCCGCGGCGACGTGGTTGCGGCCGCACCAGACGTCGTGCGTTTCGGTCCGCAACGTCACGCGCACGCCGCCGACCCCGCCGGCGAAGCCGTAGACCCGGCCGCCGGCGGCCGGGTCGTCGACCGCGCAGCCGTCGTCCGCGACGTACAGCTCGAGCGTGCCGTCGCCGTCGATGTCGAGCGGCAGGACGGTGCCGGGAGGCGCCGCCGCGGCGGGAGAGCGGAGGAGCACGCGGTCGGTCGAGCCGTCGAGCGCCGCGAGTCCCGGGGCGCCGGTGGCGAGCAGGAGGTCCGGACGGCCGTCGCCGTCGAAGTCGGCCGCGCCGAGCGGCCGGTCGGCGTCGAGGTCGATCGAGATCCAGTCCACCGCGCCGGTGGGGCCGACGGCCAGGATGCGGCCGCCACGCGCAAAGACGGTCTCGGGCAGGCCGTCGAGGTCGAGGTCGGCGGCGAGGAGCCGGCCGGCGTCCAGGCGTCCGCCGAGGCGCAACGTCGCGAGCTCGGCGGGCCGGGCGAGCTCGGCCGGCAGCGGCTGGAACGCCGAGCGACCCGGGTCGTGGCGTCCCACCGGCCAGTCCTGGCCCGCGGCCGACGTCGTCCACAGCAGCCCCGTCAGCAGGATCAAGGTCTTCATCGAGGCGGCATTCTACGCGAACGGCGACCCCCGGCAACCTCGCCGGACGCTCTCAGTCGGGCGCGACCTCGGGATCGGCGGAGTGCCGGCGGATCTCCTCCCACTCCTCCGCCCGCACCCGCTCGAAGGCCGCCACCACCGCCGGGTCGAACTGCGTCCCGCTGCCCTTGCGGATCTCGGCCACCGCGTGCGCGTGGCCCAGCGCCTTGCGGTACGGCCGGTCGGACGTGATCGCGTCGAAGGTGTCGATCACCGCGAAGATCCGGGCGCCGATGCAGATCTGCGTTCCCCGCAGCCCGCCGTTGTAGCCCGAGCCGTCCCACCGCTCGTGGTGCTGCGCCACCAACTGCCGGGCGCGCAGCAGGAACGGGATCCCGGCCAGGATCTGCGCCCCGAACAGCGAGTGCCGCCGCATCGCCGTCCATTCGTCCTCCGTCAGCTTGCCCGGCTTGAGCAGGATCGTGTCCGACACGCCGATCTTGCCGATGTCGTGCAGCAGCGCCCCACGCTCGATGTCCCGCAGCTCCTCGCCCGCCACGCCCAGCTCCGTGGCCAGCCGGCGCGTGTACAGCGCGACGCGGCGCGAGTGCCACTGCGTGTCGGTGTCGCGCAGGTCGAGCGCGTTGCAGAGCGAAAGCAGCAGCTGCGAGGTCCGCTCGGCCACCGTGGCGTCGAGCTCCCGGTTGAGCACGTGGAGCTTCTCGTTGACTTCCTGCAGCCGGATCGCCATCAGGTGGTTGTCCGTCAACAGGCGGTGCTGCACGACCGCCCGCCGTACCGCGTTCCGGAGCTGCGAGCCGTCCCAGGGCTTCTGCAGGATGCGGAACACGCCGACCTTGTTCACCGCGTCGCAGACGGTCTCGCCGTCCAGCCGGTCCAATACCAGCACCCGCACCGCCTCGGGACGCAACCGCGACGCCCGCGCCAGGAACTCCATCCCGCTCATGTCCGGCAGCACCAGGTCCACCAGCAGCACCGCGTGCGGCGCCTCGTCGAGCAGCCGCAGTCCCTCCCGGCCCGTGGTCACCGCCCGGCAGTTCACCGGCTCGTCGCGCATCGTTCGCTGGAACGTCACCAGCTGCGTCGCGTCCGGGTCGACGTACAGCACCCGGTCCGGCTCCTCGCCGGACGGCGTCTGCCGCAGCTCCGCCCTCGAATCGCGGTGTTCCGACATCGTCCCGCTCCGGTCCCCCGCACGTTCCCCCGCTTGGGAGGATACCCGCGCGCGACCGCCTCGTAAACCGCCCGCCGGCGCCCCTTCCGCCGTCCGCCTACAGGCTGCCGACCAGGAATCCCTGCAACGTCGGACCGTCGTCCTGGAACGTCAACCCGCCGGCCCGTACCACCAGGCCCAGCGTCTCCCAGAACGACCAGCGCAGGTACAGCCCCAGCGGCGACCGCTCGCGCTCGTCGCACCGCACGTCGCCCAGCGAGCACGCGGCCGCCAGCCGCTCCTCGACCGCCGACGCCGTCCACGACTCCGGCCGCCAGCGATAGCCGCCGTAGATCCCCGCCTCGAACGACCCCTCCGGCGCCCGGTACGCGAACTCCACCAGCACCGACAGCGGCGCCAGCTCCACCGGCTCGTGGTCCCCGGACCAACCGTCCGCCCGCCAGCCGTGCGACGTCTCGAGCACGAAGCGCATCGGCCAGTCGCGGTGCAGGAACACGGTGCCCCAGACCGCGCCCCCCTGCACGAACTCCTCCGTGTTGCGCCACGTCGCCTCCAGCGTGCGTCCCGCCACCGGCTCGGCCAGCGGCCCGGCCGCCAGCGCGCCATCGATCCACTGCGCGTGGTAGGCGACGCCGAGCGTCAGCAGGCCCAGGTCGAGGTCGAACTGCAGCCGGCCGCCGTAGGAGCGCTCCGGCTCCAGGTCGTAGGCCGGCACCCAGTGCACGTCCGCTGCCGGGTCGCGCCCCGCCGCCGTCAGTTCCTCGACCCCCGGCGACCGCGCCCCGGTCTCGAAGCGCGCCGCCAGCCGCAGCCCTTCGCCGATGCGCCAGGTCACGTCCAGGTCCGCCGCCGGCGCGGCCTCCCACACCTCCGTCTCGGAATATCGCTCCGGCTCGACCTGCCCGAAGGGGTCGACCGGCAGGAGCAGGCGGCGCACGTCGAGCGCCAGCGCGGTGCGCAGGTCGACGTCCTCGCTCGCGTGGAACCCGGCGGCCAGGCCGAGGCTGCCGCCGGCGCGGCTCGCGCCGTCCAGGCCCGGCCGGTACGGCCAGTCGCCCCGCAGGTCGCTCCACGTCCCCGGCTCGTCGACGAAGCCTCGGGTCAGCGACGTCCCGAGCCCCTCGGCCCGCAGCTCGGCGGCCAGATCGACGTCCCACCAGCGCTCGCCGAACGCCAGCGACGCGCCGCCCGCCAGCAGCCACAGCGTCTCGTCCGCCCGGCTCCAGCGGCCCGCCGGCGGGTCGAAGGCGGCCAGGGAACGGTCCGACGTGCGCGCCGCGGCCCACGCCGTCACCGAGCCGGGCCCGGGCGCCCCGTGCCGGTAGATCCCCTCCACCAGCGTCCCGCCCAGCTCCTCGAGCCGGAGGAACCCGCGCGTCAGGCTCGGCCCGCCGCGCACGAACCCGGAGGCCCCGTCGAGCCGCAGCAGCAGCCGCAGGATGTCGTCCGGCGAGGGCTCGGTGCGCGCGTCGAAGACCACGCTGCCGACCAGCGCCTCGCCCATCCGGGAATCGTCGAGCGACAGGCCGTCGGAGAGCCCGAGCGTGGCGCCGGCGAAAGAGGCGGCGGCGCGGAGCGGTCCGGCCTGCACGCCGGCCCGCAAATGACCCGCCAGCGCCCCGGCGTCGCCGGCGAACCCGACGCGGGCCCCGCCCTCGAACGCCGTCGGCCGGTACGCGTCCGCCGGCGGCTCCGGCGGGACCAGGTCGAGCGTCCCGCCGAGGGCGTCGCCGCGCAGCGCCGCCGCGTCCGAGCCGGGCCGGACCTCGAAGCGCAGCAGCCCCGAGGCCAGGTGGGGGAAGAACACCGCGTCGTGCCCGCCGGCCAGCAACGAGGAGACGCGGATGCCGCCGAGGGTCACGGCGAGACGTCGGGCATCGACGCCGAACAGCGACGGCGCGGCGCCGGCGCCGTCCCGCGGGAGGAAGGTCAGGCCGGGCAGGTCGAGCCGCAGGCGCGGGTCGAACGGGTCGTCGAACGTCGCGTCGTCCTCGGGCCGCGGGGGCGCCGCGACCCCGGCCTCGACCCCGTCGACGTCCGGCGCGAACACCGGCGTCGCCTGCGGCTGGGCGCCCGCGGGCGCCGCGGCCAGCAGCCCCGCGCAGGCGGCCGGCACCCAGGCCGCCCGTCCCGTCGCCCCCCGCCCGAACCGCCGCACGTTCGCCATCTAGCGTCTCCGTACGTTGCGTCGGCCCGCCAGCAGCGAGCCGACGATCAGCACCAGTCCCACGCCGACCGCCGCCAGGCAGCGGTCCATCCACAGCGGGTCCCCGACGTGGTCGAAGTACAGGAAGCCGAGCCACGCGCCGACGGTCAGCAGGGCGTAGGTGAGCTGCCGGGCGCCCCGGGCCACGCGGTCGAGCTGCGGGACGAGGCCGCGGACCTGCACCTCGAGCTGCCCTTGCAGCGAGCGGTGCACGAACTTCTGCACCTGCTCCGGGAGCGTCAGGTACGTCAGCGCCGTGTTCTTGACCGACTCGATGAAGATCTGCGTCCAGTCCCGCTCCGGTCCCAGGACGTACTCGCGGATGTACGGGTAGATGATCTCCATCGGCCGCGTCTCGGGGTCGAGCTGCGTGCAGAGGCCCATCAGCAGCAGCAGCGTGCGCTCGAGCAGCACCCAGTCGCGGGGGACCTGGAACGCGCCCGACAGGTCGCGCAGCGAGACGCCGAGGTTCGACAGGTCGGCCAGGTTGCTGAACACCGCGTTGGGGTCGAACTTGACGTCCTTGAGGTTCAGCGAATCGATGTGCACCTCCTCCTGGAGGCGCTTGTGGAAGTGCTCGATGATCCGCTCGGCCACCACGTCGTCGGCGGCCACCGCGATGAAGCCCATCTTGCGCAGCGCCGAGATGATCTGCGCCGTGTTGCGACGGATTACCCCCTCGAGGAACTCCGGGATCCCCTGGCGCACCGCCGGCGACAGCATGCCGACGGCGCCGAAATCGAGGAAGGTGATCGAGCCGTCGGTCCGCACCAGGATGTTCCCGGGGTGCGGGTCGGCATGGTACACGCCGTCGACGAAGATCATCTGGCAGTAGGTCGTGATCAGCAGCTGCGCGAGCTGCTTGCGGTCGACCCCCAGCTGGTCCAGCTCGTCGACGTGCGAGACGTTGATCCCCTCGCAGAACGAGGTGGTCAGGATCCCGCGCGTGGACAGCTCGGGCACCACCTCCGGGAAGTGCACCCGGGGCTCGTCGCGGAAGTTCCGCGCGATGCGCCGGATGTGCTCCGCCTCGCAGGTGAAGTCCAGCTCCTGGGCGATCATCTCCCGGATCTGCCCGTGGTACTCGTCCAGGTTCTCCACCGGGAAGAACCAGTGGATGATCGAGAGGATCTTCCGGATCGTCTTGAGGTCCTTGCGCACCACCTCGTCGATCCCCGCGTGTTGGACCTTGACCGCGACCTGGCGGCCGTCCTTCGTCGTCGCCCGGTGCACCTGGCCCAGCGACGCCGAGGCGATCGGCCGCTCGTCGAACGACGCGAACACCTCGTGCGGGTCCCCGCCCAGCTCCGTGCGGATGCGCCGCGCCACCGAGCCGTACGGCCGGGCCGGCACGCGGTCCTGCAGCTGCTCGAGCCCCCGGCGGAACTCCTCGGGCAGGAAGTTCGTCATCACCGAGATCAGCTGCCCGACCTTGATGAACAACCCCTGCAGCGACAGCAACGTGCGCGCCACCCGCCGCGCGCTCCGCACGTGCAGGCCCCGGACCGCCCGCTCGAAGTAGTCCCGCCCGAGGAACCGGGACTTCAGCCGCAGCCAGAGGTAGCCGCCGATCACGCGGAAGGTCGTCAGGTACGCCTTGACGAACCGGAACGACTTCGGGATCGGGCGCACCAGCAGCTCGGGCGTCCCCGGCCGTCCGGCGGGGCCGTCCGTCGTCACCGTCGGCGGATGCTCGTCGCAGCGGTCCGGTCGCGGCAGCGCCTCGCTCATCGGACGCAGGCTAGCAAGTTGCGGGTCGGGCGGGAAGGGCGGCGTCAGTCGTAGCGCACCAGGCTGTGGACCGCCACGCCGCGCAGCTTGCGCCGGCCCCGGAGGAATCCCAGCTCGATCACGAACGCCGCCTCCAGCACGCGGGCGCCGGAGCGGCGCACGAGCCGCACGGTGGCCGCCGCCGTGCCCCCCGTCGCCAGCAGGTCGTCCACCACGACCACGCGGTCCCCGGGGCCCACGGCATCGACGTGGATTTCCACGGCGTCCGTGCCGTACTCCAGCGCGTATCGCTCGCGACGCGTCCGGTAGGGCAGCTTGCCGGGCTTGCGCACCGGGACGAAGCCGACGCCCAGTCGGTCCGCCAGCGGCGCGCCGAAGATGAACCCGCGCGACTCGATGCCCACGACCTTCGTCGGCTTGCGCCCGCGGTAGCGCGCCGCCAGCTCCGCCACGGCGGCCCGCAGCCCGGCCGCCGACCCGATCACCGGCGTGATGTCCTTGAACACGATCCCCGGCTTGGGGAAGTCCGGCACGTCGCGCACCAGCGAGCGGAGCAGCCGTTCCCGTGCGTTCATCGTCTCCCTCCCTCGCGCACCAGGCGCGTCAGCAGGCCCGGGAAGCGCCGGCGCGCGTCCCGCTGCGTCAGGTCGAGCGTCAGGACCGAGAGCGACGGGTGGCCGTCGTGGACCGCCCGCGTGTCGGTGCCGGGTGTCAGGTCGCTGCCGACCGGGAAGCCGCCGATGCGAGCCGACCAGCCGCGCGCACCGCGCCGCCGCACCGTCACCTCCTCCGGGTAGTGGCGCCGGCCCAGTCGCGTCAGCCGCAGTCCCGGTCGCGGGGTCGGCGGCACGTTCAGGTTGAGCAGCACGCCGCGGCCGTCGGCCCGCGCCGCCGCCCCCGCGCGCAGCACCCGCTGCGCCAGCCGCGCCGCGAGCGCCGCCGCCGGGCCGTAGCCCGTTCCCTCGGACAGCGATACCGCCAGCCCCGGGATGCCGCGCAGCGCCGCCTCGCGCGCCGCGGCCACGGTGCCCGAGTAGATCGTGTCGGTGCCGAGGTTCGCGCCGAAGTTGATCCCGGAGACCACCAGCGCCGCGCGCCGCGGCAGGAGCCCGAACAGCGCCACGAACACCGAGTCGACCGGCGTGCCGAACACCGCCCAGCGCCGCGGTCCCAGCCGCCGGACCCGCAGCGGCCGGCGCAGGTTCATCGAATGGCTCGTCGTCGAGCGCTCGTCGCCCGGTGCCACCGTCCACAGCTCGCCCAGCGGACGCAGCGCCGCCTCCAGCGCCCGCAACCCGGGCGCGGCGATCCCGTCGTCGTTCGTCAGCACGATCAGCGGTCGTCGCGGCATCGCGCGCAGAGAACACGGACGGGCGCGCGAAGTCAACGCCGCCGCCGGACACGCCGCCGCCGGCGTCGCGCGGCCGGTCGCCCGTTCCACCGTCGGTTCGGGAAGTCGGTTCGGGAAGTCGGTTCGGGAAGTCGGTTCGGGAGGTTGCAAGTGCCTGAGAGGTCCTTTACTCTGGAGGCAATACAATTCGCCGGTCTGAGTACCGGACGGTGAGTCGGCCGATGAACCTGTGCTTGGCCTGCGGGCGCGTATTCGACGACGGAACATCGCGGTGTCCCACCGACGGCGACGAGCTGCTGCCCTACGAGGCCTCGCGGCCGTCCGGCGACGTCGTCGAGGGCGGGTACCGCATCGTCCGCCTGGTCGGCGTCGGCCAGTGCGGCGAGGTCTTCGAGTGCCAGGCGCTGTCGACGGAGAAGCGGGCGATCCTCCGGCTGATGGCGCCGGAGCTCACCGGGAACCGGATCACGACCGAGTTGCTGCTGCGGCACATGATGCAGCTGCGCGAGTTCGACCACCCCAGCGTCGTCCGCGTGCACGACGTCTCGCTGCACGAGGGTCGCCTGGCCCTGGTCCGCGACTGGGTCGAGGGCGAACGGTTGCTCGACCTGCAGCTCCGCGACGGCGCGTTGACCGTCGCCCACTCGCTGGACGTCGCGCTGCAGCTCGCCAAGGGGCTGGAGGCCGCCCACGCGGTCGACCTGCTGCACCTCCAGCTCCGCCCGTCGAACGTGTTCCTCGAGGTCGGCCAGGGCAACGTGCTGGAGCAGGCGCGGCTGGTCGACTTCGGCATCGGGCCGCAGCGCGTCGTCGACGGCCGCGACATCTTCGGCACGATCCGCACCCTGTCCCCCGAGCAGATCGAGGGCTGGGACCCCACGCCGCGCTCCGACATCTACTCCCTCGGGCTGCTGCTCCACCGCATGATCACGGGTCGCCAGCCGTTCGCCGGCACCGGCGACGACGTCGTCCGTCAGGCGCTCGAGGCGCCCGTCCCGCCGCTGGAATCCCCCACCGGTCGCCCCGCGCCGCAGGCCCTCGACGAGCTCGTGCGCGCGATGGCCGAGAAGCGGCCGGACAACCGGCCGCGCCACATGACCGAGGTGCTCGGTCGCCTGCGCTCGATCCAGCAGTCGATCGAGGACGACCTGCCGTTCGAGCAGGCGTTCCGCGAGGAGGTCCCGGGGTCGTCGCGGTCCGCCACTTTCCGCGAGCTGCAGACGGTGATCCTGCGGCGGTCGAGCATCGTGCCGCCGGCGCACGGCCCCGGCTCCGTGCCGCCGCCACCTCCCCAGGAGCTGCTCACGCCTCAGGGCGCCGAGCGCAAGCGGCGCGAGTCGCTCCCGCCCGGCACGACGGTGGAGCCGGCACCGCCACCCGATCTGCCGCGGCGCGAAGCGCAGACCATCATGTTCCTGCCGCGCGGCGAGGCCGGGATGCGGCTGGGGTCGATCCGCGAGGAGGCGCGCCCGGTGGCGACCGCCGGGACGGCGACCGAGGCCGGCCCGGAGCCCGGCGCCGCCAGGCCGGCCCCCGCCGGGATCGGCAGGCCGGCAGCGGCAGCGGCCGGCGCCAGGGCCGGCGCCGCGAGACCGTCCCCGCTCGGGGCCGGGAAGTCCCCCGGCGCCCCCGGGCTGCTCTCCCCCGCCCCAGCCGCTTCCGCCGCCAAGCCGCCTCGCAAGGGCAAGCAGACACTGCTCGGGCACCCCGCCGTGACCGCCCCGCGCCGCCCGGCGCTCTTCCCCCAGGCCCCCGCCGCCGGCGGGCCGACCGACTACGAGGACCTGGTGCCCTCGGCCGCGCCCACCGTCGAACCGCCGCTCCCGACTTCCCCGGCGTTCGGCCGCGAGACCCCGCTCGCCGTGGACCCCGTCCTGATCGCCGCCTCGATGGTGTCCGCCGTCCCCGTGGAGGTCGACTCGGCCGAACCGGACCTCGTGGCCGACGCGATCGGCGCGGGCGACGCCCCGGCGCGTCCGATCAGCCCCGAGCCGCCGCCCGTCGTGGCCTTCGGGCTGGAGCCCGGCGCGGTGCTGCCGGACCTGTTCCCGCCCTCCGTGCAGCCGCAGCCCGGCCGGCGGACCTTGCCGTGGATCGCCGTCGCCATCGGCGTCCTCGCCGTCGCGGTCGGCGTCGTCTGGTTCTTCGTTCTCAGGGACGTGGGCGAGACCGCCGGCACCGCAGGCGCGCCGTCCGCGGACGAGTCGGGGCCGGCGATGGTCGCTGCGGCCTCGAAGCCGGATGCGTCCGGCTCCGGCTCGGACGGAGGGATCGTGGCCGCGGACGCCGACGCCGTCGCCGACCGGGTTGCCGCCGACGCCTCCGCGCCGCCGGCAGACGCCGGCGAACCGGCGGACGTCGCGCTCGACGAGGCATCCGTCGCCGACGCCCCGGCGGACGAGCCCGACGCGGCCGAGGCCGGGCCGGTCGAGGCCGGCGTCGTCGAGGAAGACGTCCCGGAACCTCCGCTGCCGACGACCGACGGCGGGGCGACGCTGGAGGCCAACGAGGCCCAGAGGCGCGCCTCGAAGCACTGGGCCAACGTCGGCTTCGAGCAACTGGGCGGGCGCCAGTTCAGCCAGGCGCGGAGCTCCTTCGAGCGGTCGCTGAACTTCGACCCGCGCAACCGCCAGGCGCGGCTCGGGCTGGGGCGCGTGGCGTTCCAGCAGGGCCGGTTCGCGGAGGCCGTGCGGTTCCTCGAGCCGATCTTCCGCGGACGGGGCTACATGCTGCTCGGCATCGCCTACGTCCGCGTGGGGCGCACGGACGACGCCCGCTCGCAGTTCGAGAAGATCCTGGCGCGCGACCCGGACGACGTCGACGCTCAGCGCGCCCTGCGCTCGCTGCCGTAGTTCGTCGGCGTACCCTTCGCGTGCCGCAGTCCGTCCTTGCGCGTCACGCGCGCGACCGTTACCGTGACGTCATGACCCTCTGGGCGGCGCGCCAGGTTCCGGTATTTGTTAACCCCACATCGTCAACGTGGGATCCGCCTCTGCACCGCGGTGTGCAAGCCCCGAATCACGGGGAAGCCTGAAGCGGAGCATCGTGGAGCCCCCCTGCGTAGGCAGGGGTTGACGAACCGGGCCAGCGACCGATTCGGAGGGTCATCCTCCGCCGCCGGCCCGGCGCCGCAGTCGCCAGCGCACGAGCAGCGCGACGGCGAGCAGCCCGAGCAGGATCCAGACCACGGTGGTGTAGCGCGTCAGCCAGGTCGACAGCTCGTCCCAGTTCAGCCCCACCGCGACCCCGGCGGCGAAGATCAGGGCGTTCCAGGCCAGCGCGCTGAGCGTGCCCCAGAGCAGGGTACGGGCGAAAGGGTAGCCGAAGAAGCCGGCGCCGACGAACAGGAACGCGCGGATGCCCGGCAGGAAGCGGTTCAAGAGCAGCGTTGCCGCGGCGCGCGTGCGGAAGCGCTCCTCCAGCCCCAGGATGGTCCGCCATCGCGGGGACGGGAGGTGTCCCGCGGCGCCGCGCCGCGCGACCCGCCGCCGCATCCACACGCCGAGGCCGTAGTCCGCGGCGAACCCGGCGACGTTGCCGGCCAGCACCGCGGCGAACACCACCGGGAGGCTCCAGCCGCCGTGCCCGACGAGGAACGCGCCGAACAGGCAGATCGCGTCGCCGGGGAACGGCGGGAAGACGTACTCGATCAGCGCCGCCGCGAACAGCGCCAGCGCCCCGAGCCACAGCGGCTGGGCGGCGAGCTCGGCGAGGATCGCTTCCAGGTTCACGCCTCCTCCGCGGCGCTCCGCGCGGCGCCCCGTCCTTGTGGCACGGGCGCCGGCCGCGAGGCAAGGGGCCGCGGTTTGCGTCGGACGGTGCGGGTTGGGCATACTCCGCTCTCGTCACCGCCCGAGGGGCGTGGCGGCGTGGAGCGACGACGTTGGCGCGAGAGCAGCCAAGGATCCTGGTCATCCATCGCCGCTCGGCATACACCGAGCTGGTCACCCTGGGGCGCAACCGCCGCATCGCGCGGCTGGTGCGCGAGGGCCATCCCGCCGGCCGCCAGATGCTCGACGCCCACCGCGAGCACCTCGAGTCGCTGCGCGCCGTGCGCCGCGCCCTCGACCGACTCCGGCTCCGCGCGCGCTTCCTGCACCGCACCGCCGGGCTGCGGATCCGCGACGACGACCTGGTGGTCGTGGTCGGCGGCGACGGCACGGTGCTGCACGTCTCGCACCTCGTCGGCGACGCGCCGGTCCTGCCGCTCAACTCCGCCCCGGGCTCGTCCACCGGCTTCCTGACCGTGGCGGTGGCCGCGCGCGCCGCGCCCTACCTCGCCGCCGCGGTCGCCGGCGAGCTGCGCCCGACGCTGCTGCAGCGGATGCGCGTCGAGCTGGGCGGGCGCACGATCACCGACCGGGTGCTCAACGACTGCCTGCTGTCCAACGCCTGCCCGGCGAGCACCACGCGCTACGTGATGCGGCGCGGACGGCTGGCCGAGGAGCAGTACTCGTCGGGGGTCTGGGTCTCGACCGCCGCCGGGTCGACCGCGGCCACGCACGCGGCCGGCGGCCGCATCCTCGGGCTGACCGAGGACCGGCTGCAGTTCGTGGTGCGCGAGCCGCATCAGCTCGGGCCCCACCGCGCGCGCTACCGGCTGGTGCGCGGTTTCGTCCGCCGCGGCGACGCGCTCGAGATCACCAACGCCTGGCAGCCGGCCGTGGTGTACGTCGACGGCCCGCACGTCGCGATCCCGGTGGCGCCCGCCGCCCGCCTGCGCTTCTCGATCTCGGACCGCCCGCTGCGGCTGCTCGGCTACCAGGCCGCACCCCGTCACCGCGGCTGAACCACTCCCCCGCCGCGACGGCCGCGTTGCCATCACGGGCCGATCGGCGGTGCGTTGACCGGGATGCCGCACTCCACCGCGAACACCAAGCCCCGACGCCGCGCGAAGCGCGCGGTCCGCCGCCCGCCGGGTGGATTGCGGCGCTCCGCTCCGCCGTCGCCGCCTACCTGGGCAGCGGACACCGGAGCAGTTGCGCGGGAGGGGAGTCGTCGGCGATGCCGTGGTCGGACGTCTGGCGGTACACGTAGACCCACTCGTCGGCCAGGCCGATGACCCACTCGCGCGTGTCGGGGAAGGTCGTGATCCGGACCTCCGGCCCATCGGGCATGCGGCGGGCGTACACGTCGCTGTTCGTCGAGCCCCACGAGCCGCTCGGGTCGGTCGGGTCGTTTCGGTAGTCGCTCCAGAGCAACCAGCCCTCCTTGAGGAAGTGCTGCATCTGGGCGCCCGCCGCGACGGCCATCGGCCGCTCGGTTCGCGTCGAAATCTCCCACCCGTACAGGTCCGGCGACCTCGGGTAGTACGCGGTTCCCTCCGGGTCGTTGCGCTGGTCGACCCAGACGACCCAGTCGCCGTCGACCTGGGTGCCCCACTGGTCGATCGTGTCCATGAAGATCGACTCGGCGATGCCGGTCCGCATGTCGTAGATGCAGGGGTTCCAGCCGAAGCCCGTGGTCAAGCGGTCGAAGACGACGTAGTTGCCGTGGATCTCCACGGCCTCGTCCTTCCCATTGAAGAGCTCGGACACGACCCGCTCCTCGCCGGTCTCGGCGTTGATCAGGACGATGCCGCACAGGCCCGGTCCGTTTCGGCAGTCCTCGGTGGCGATCCAGGGCCAATCGATTTCGATGGTCCGCATGTGTCCCGCCGTTTCCGCGAGCGGATCGAATCGCACGTGGTGAAACTGCCGGCGTTCCCCGGTCTCGATGTTGTAGAGCCGGACGGCGTAGACCCAGCTCCCGGGTCCGGGAGGCGGATCGGGCGCCTCCTCCGCCCGCCAGTCGCACGTGTAGCCGAACCACGGGTACTGCATCGCCAGGGCACCTTGCGGACATGAGTCCATTGTCTCGAGCCGCGCGAAAGTGCCGCAGGTGACACTCATCAGGTCGATGCCATGCTCGTGGTAGCCCTCTCCTGGCACGAAGCCGACGTAGCCGTCGTCGGCGACGATGAAGTACGGGAGCAGCGTGCACATCCCCGGGGCCGGGTCCGCCAGGATCCCCTCGCAGCCGTCGCCGGCCGGGCGCAACTCCGACCAGTTCTCCCAGATCGCTCCATCGCACGCCACGCCGTCGCTCGATGCGTCCGATGCCTCCTCGCCGTCGTCGGAAACCTCGGCTTCGAAGGTGTCTCGGGAGTCGGACGGATTCTCGCGGGCATCGTCGTCGGCATCGGGGTCGGTGGCGTCTCCGTCCTCGGGGCCGGGCTGGGTAGTCGAAGGCGAGCACGCCACCAGTGCCAGCACCGCCAGCAGGGCGACGGGACAACGACCACTGCCGGCCGGCACTGCCGGAGGCTCCGGCGAATCATGTTGCGGACGCATCGCTGCTCCTACTCCCACTCGTACCATCGGACGTCCAGCCGGTCCGGCGCGACCCGGACACGCAGGCCGGCGCTCTCGACGACGGCAAGGACCCACTCCGGCACGTCGTGCTCGGGACCCGCCGCAAGCGGGCCGGACGTCGTCATCTCGAACGTCGGGTTCGATGCGTCCCACCCGACGCCGTACCAGGTCCCTTGGTCGTGCCTCAGACCAGCTAGTTCGTCCACTCCGGGCAGAATGTCGACCGAAGTCAGCCCGCCACCGTCCAATTCGAAGGCGACCAACTCCCCGTCCATCTCCCGGACGAGGTAGCGGCCCGAAAGGTCGCCTGCAATCCGGTTGCGGCGTTCGCGGCAGGTGCCGGAGAGGGAGCATGCAATATCACGGGCGGTCGCGACGAGGCACAGCCACGGCGAGGATGTCACGCTCCAGCGGCCGGGGCCCAGGTGCCAGTACTGCTCGCGTGCGATCACGGTGGGGCCGCCGGGGTTTGCCAGGTCGATGAGCGTCGCGGACTGGAGGCCGAGCGCCACCGCACGGTCGCCGACCACCACGATCCGCCGCGCAACCCCGCATGTCAGGATGTCGCGCACACGTTCGCCCGTGCGTTCGTCGAGCACCGCCAGACCCGGCCCGACGGCGCCAAGGACGAATCCGCCGCCCACGGCGACGTCGCGCGGAGGCGAGCAGGTCGGGGTCGTCCATGCCTGGACGAGGCCGCCTGGGTACGTCCCGTCGACGGCGACGATCCCCCCGGGTGTGCCGGCGACGATTCGGTGCCCAGAGCAGGCGATGGCGCTCGTCGTCGCCAAGCTCAACCCCGCCTCCGCCTGCGGCGCCGCTTCGGCAAGACGGCAGGCCGTGTCGTCGCCGGAGGTCGTGCAGCCGACGCGACCCGTGTCCGGCCAGCCGTTCGTTCCAGCGCCGCAGCGAAGGCCGACGGTCGGCTCGACGGTTCCGTCGTCATCGCAGTCGTTCCATCCCGGCGCCCGCACGACCTGCATGGAGGGAGTCCATCCTTCGGGCGTGTCGAACCAGGCGCCGAGCTTGCCGTCGGGCCCCGTCGGGTCCGGCAGGACGACGCGGGCCCCGTTCTCCGATGCCCCAAGGAACAGGTCGCCGGACCGGAAGACAGGGCAGGCGGGTCCGTCGCACTGCGAGCGAACCTGGCGCCAGGTGTTCGTCTCCAGGGAGTACACCCAGAGGTCGTTCAACGGGCGGCCGTTCGCGTCGAACCCGCCGTAGAGCCACAGCTCGCGTCGGACTGCCTTCGCCGCCAGGCGTCCGTCCGATCGGGCCGTGGGCCAGGGACCAACGGTCGTCGTTGTGGTCCCGGTCCCGACCCAAACGTCGGCCGGCGGCTGCGTCGACCCGAGCAGTTCGGTTCGCAAACTGCGGAGGTCCAGGCGATAGAGGCTTCCGTGGACGCCCTGCTCGCCGCGTCCGCCGAACGCGTAGAGCTTCCCAGCGAGTTCCGCGGCGGCGACGTGGGACCACGTGGGCGGCAATCCCGCGACGTTCACTCGCTCCCAGCCGGCCGTCTGGACGTCGAACTGCCACGCGGTGTCGAGGAAGCCATCCGTCCCTTCCCCGCCGACGAGCAGGATCCGGCCGTTCGGCCGGTGGACGAGGCTCGCCCCGCGTCGGCCAACCGGTCCCGCCTCGCCGTTCGGAGGGCGGTCGAGCTGCCGCAACTCGAATGCCGACTGGTCCAGAGTCGGCCTCATCTCCCAGAGTCCGCCTTCGGGAAGACCATCGGGCCCGGCGCCGCCGAAGAACGCCGCACGGGCGATCGTGCCGTCCCGGTTGCGGGTGATGAATGTCGCCATCCCGGAACGATCCGGAATGCCTCCCTCGACCAAGTGGACGGGTCGGGGTGTCGCCAGGAACCCGTGGGAGTCCGGACGATACGCGACGACCCACATCCCTTCCGCCAGGCGGCCGGGTTGCGGGAAGCGGAACGCGTCGCACCACGGACAGCCGGGGCCGATCAGGTCCGGCACCTCGTACCAGCCGCCCGCCCAACCATCCCGCATCCCGTCCGGATCGTCCGGCCCGGGCAGGTCGATCGGTCCTTCCGGCGGCCGTCCCCACTCGGGAATGTGGTCCCACCAAGAGTCCTCCGCCGCGTTCGGCCACCGCAGCCGGCTCATCGGCCAGTAGAGGTCTCCGGCCCATGCCTCGTCCATGTTCCGGTCCGGCTTCAGCCAGATCCGGATCGACGCCTCTCCGCCCGGTCCCGCGATGGCGTAGTCGTCCGCCCAGTGCCAATCGAGTTCGTCGGCGGCATGATGCAGCCAGTCGTCCCTGTCCGACCAGCTGTCTCCGGCATCGGGCCAGTTCCAGAAGAGCGGTCTGTAGTCGCTCCGGCGCTTCTCCGGGTAGACCGCTCCGCCGAACTCGGCGTAGGAGACGTCTGCCGCGCGGTATCCGGTGGAATCGTCCCAGGTCAGAGGCTGCCAGCGGTGGCTCGGAAGATCTGGTCGTGTCAGACCACCTGGACAGTAGTTCAATTCACACTCATGGTCGTTCTCGGAGTCCTCGCAGTCGCAGTGGGTGAGCCACGTCAACTCGCCGTATCGCGGCGACGGACCGGCCGGTCCGGAAACTCCGCCCAGGTAGCAGACATCCATCGAAGCCGGCGCGCCGCCCGCCATGTTGAGGAAGCCCCACCGGTAGGTGCCGCCGTAGAGCAGGCTCGGCGCTGGGCCGCCCAGGTCGCGTGGCTCGCACGCGGCGACGCAGAGATCGGCATCGCACGCGTCGCCGTCCTCGTCGAGGTGGTTCGCCGCTTCCCACGCGGCGTTGCAGTTGGCCTGGTCGGCGTTGGCGCGATTCGGGCAGTTGTCGCAATCGTCCGGGTACGTGTCCCCGTCGGTGTCCGGGTCGCCATCGTACATGCCGGGGGACCACGATCGGGCATCGAAAGGACAGACGTCGCACCAGTCGAGGACGTAGTCGTGGTCCGCATCGTCCGGCCTGAAGCCCCCCGCATGCGAGTAGCTCTCGTCGCGTCCGGGAAACCGGCTCCCGCCGGGACAACCGTCGCAGACGTCGCCGACCCCGTCGGAGTCGTAGTCGTGCTGCGTCCAGTTGTCGTCGTCCGGGCAGTTGTCCAGCATCTCGCCGCGGCAGATCGTCGGAATCCAATCGTGGTCCGGGTCGCCGAGGTAGGTCTCGAACCAGTGGTCCGCGGGATCAAGGCGGACCGATGCGTCTTCACGGCAGATGTCGCACGCGTCGCCGGTTCCGTCGCCGTCGTCGTCGGCCTGGTCGGTGTTCGAGGTCCGAGGGCAGTTGTCGCAGGAAACTGTGACCCGATCGGCGTCGTCCGCGATCGTGGGGGTACCCGAGAAGACGAACTCGAACATACCTTCATGGTCGACCGAAGGGTCGTCGGGACAGGCGTCGCAGTGGTCCCACCGACCATCGCCGTCGCGATCGTGCAGGTCCCAGTGCCCGACGTGCGGGCAGCGGTCGTAGTCCCCGTAGAACTCGTCGCAGTCGTTGTTCGCCAGCCCCTGAGCGTACTCCGTGACCGAGGCATCCCAGGGATTCGCGTCGCACGCGGAACCGATTCCGTCGCCATCCTGGTCGGAGTTGTCCGAGAAGTCCCACCGGTACCATTCGTAGCCCGAGCCCAGACCGGGGTTGCGGCACCGGTCGCACGAGTCGGGCCACTCGTCGCCGTCGATGCTGACGAAGGTCTCCTCGGGCGGATTCCAGACGTACGGGCAGAGGTCCTCCACCAGCGGGAAGCCATCCCCATCGCTGTCGGACTCGAGGAACGGCGTATCCGATGCATCGCGGACGATCACGTCGCCGATGACGAGGTTCTCGAGGCCGAGGCCGCACTCCGCCGCCTCCGAGGCCCAGATCCGCACCGGCCCGGGTTCCGCATGCGAGTTCGCGATCAAGAACACGCGCCCGTACTGCTCGTAGCCGATGATCACGACCGTGTGGTTCTTGCCGCAGTCCCCTCCGCCTCCCGCGCAAGTCGGCCCGCATTCCTGGATTCCGTCGTCACCCTCCAGGTCCGCGAAGTCCCAGTGGGCCCGGGTGGTGATGACCTTCCCCCCGTCCAGGATCGCCGGAATGTCTTCGAATCGTGCGCTGAAGATGTTCCCGGAGCCCGCGATCCGGACCACCGGCGTGCCGGCAGCGTCGGACAACCCATCACGGTCGAAGTCCAGAAGCGAGCAGTTCGCGTTGTCGTTGCCGGTGGTGGCCATGTCCCACTGGAAGGAATACTGGCAGGGCGGCGAGCCGGTCCCCGCGCACAGGCCGGTCTCGAGGTTCTCGTAGCAGGCGTCACGGACATCCCAGTCGTACATCCCGGGCGGGTCAGCGCTCCACAGCGGCATGCCGACCACGACCAAGCCGTCGAATACCCGCCGGGCCCGCGCGCCGCCACAGTGGGAAGACCACGTCCCCAGCATGCACTCGAAGAGGAACTGTGGCGTCAGGAGCATCGGTTCCCAGGTGCCCGGGTAGAGCGGGTCGCCCCACATGATCCGCAGGTCACCGGCGGGCGGCGCGATCTGGAACCACCGATACCGGTCCGCCACGGCGGGCGGAACGTAGGGCGCACCGGGAGGCGACCAGACCCGCTGGACCCGCGCGCATGCCGCGGCCGTTTCCCCGTCCGACGTGCCGTATCCCAGGGCGCAGTTGAGTACGAACTGCAGCCCGAGCGCCCGTGCCGACGCGAACCACGTGCAACACGGACCGGTCTGGAACACGCTCCACCAGGTCAGGTTCTCATAGCTGATCGTCTCCCAGGCACCGGCCTTGCATTCCGGGCACGGTCTCGGCAGCAGCGGAAGATACTCGGGCAACTCGCTCACGTACTCGTCGAACGCAACGACCGACTCCTCCTCTCCGGGCCACGGTCCCCCCGGATCCGGTTGCGCCGTTGCCTCTCCAGCCATCAGAGTGGCACAGATCAGGCAGGCAGGCAGGCAGGCAGGCAGGCAGGCAGGCGACTCATGGCTTCCTCCCTTTCCACAAGTTCTTCGATGCTCAGAGTCTGACCGCCGTGCCGGGCTCCGTCAAGTCGGTTCGGCCGGTCGGTTCGGCCGGTCGGTTCGGCCGATCTGAGCCCGGTCGGGCTTGGTGGGCGTTGGCCCCGCCGGCGGCCGCATCCTCGGGCTGACCGAGGACCGGCTGCAGTTCGT
>JAFGHH010000249.1 GCA_016930215.1 Deltaproteobacteria bacterium | reverse complement strand
GGGGGGGGGGGGGGGGGGGGGGGGGGGGGGGGGGGGGGGGGGGGGGGGGGGAGCGGGTGTCGCCGTGAGCCTGCATCGTCGTTCTCCTCGGACCGCTGCGGGCGGCGTCCGATGACGAGTTCTCGACCTGGATCGTATCGGTGCCGGATCGATCGGGTCAAAAAAGCGGCAGACCGTGGAAGTGGCGGCACGCCTTGCGTGTTCCGGTTCCGGGGCCCTATGATGGCGCGCGCGTCGCGGGCGGGGGCGCGACGGAAGGAGCAGGGCGTTGACGCAGGGGATTCGGGACGGGAGTTGGCGGGGCCGGCTGGCGCACGAGCGGGTAGTCGTGCTGCTGGTCGTGGCGGTGGTGCTGGGGCTGACGCTGACGCAGGGGTGGCGGAGCGGGCTGGCCCAGCGCATCGAGACGCTGGGCGGCATCCCGGCGGCGCGGACGGAGGCGCCGCCGTACGAGCTGGCCAAGCTGCGGGTGTTCAACCGGGTGCTGTTCCACGTGACCTACGAGTACGTCGACCCGCGGCGGGTCGAGCCGCAGCGGATGCTGCTCGGGGCGCTCCAGGCGATCGAGGAAGCGGTGCCCGAGGTGATGGTCAGCAAGGTCGACGGCGGCAAGGCGGTCGACGTGCGGATCGGGGCGGAGCGCGAGCGGTTCGTGATCGATGACGTCGACTCCCCGTGGCGCCTCGCCGCCCGCATGTACTCGATCGTCCGTTTCCTCTCGGACAAGTTCGTCAGCCGCGTCGTGCTCGAGAAGCCGGAAGAGGTCGAGTACGCGGCGGTCAACGGCATGCTCCACACGCTCGACCCCCACACCTCCCTGCTCACTCCGGAGGCCAACCGCGAGATGCGGATGGCGACGCAGGGCCGCTTCGGCGGCATCGGCATCAACATCGGCGTGCGCGAGAACCGGCTGACGGTGATCCGTCCGATCCCGAACACGCCCGCCGCCCGGGTCGGCCTGAAGGCCAACGACCACATCGTGACGATCGACGGCGAGTCCACGATCAACATGGACATCGACGACGCGGTGTCGAAGCTGCGCGGGCCCGACGGGACCAAGGTGGTGATCGAGGTGGAGCGCGAAGGCGAGGAGCGCCCGCTGCGCTTCGAGATTACCCGGGCGATCATCCCGATCGAGTCGGTGAAGTGGGCGATGCTGGAGGACGGCGTCGGCTACATCCAGATCGACCAGTTCACGCGCACGACGGTGGCCGACGTGTCGCGGGGGCTGGAGCAACTGCGCCGCGAGGGGATGCGCCGCCTGGTGCTCGACCTGCGCGACGACCCCGGCGGGGTGCTCGAGAGCTCCGTCGAGTTGTCCGACCTGTTCCTGCGCAGCGGCACGATCCTGACCACGGCGGGCAACGACCCCAAGGAGAACTCCGTCGAGAACGCCCACGCCGCGGGCACCGAGCCGGACTACCCGCTCGCCGTGCTCGTCAACGGCGGGTCGGCCAGCGCCTCCGAGATCGTCGCCGGCGCGCTCAAGAACACCGGCCGCGCGGTGCTCGTCGGGCGCCGCACCTTCGGCAAGGGCTCGGTGCAGGCGATCCACGAGTTCGAGGACGACTCGGCTCTCAAGATCACCATCGCCCAGTACCTCACCCCCGGTGACATCTCGATCCAGGGCGTGGGCATCCAGCCCGACGTCGAGACGCTGCCGATGTTGTTCGACGCCAAGCGGATGGACCTGTACGCCTCCGAGCCGGAGTGGAGCGAGGCGGACCTCGACGCGCACCTCTCGAGCGACCGCGTGGTGCGGGAGCAGAAGCCGGCGTTCGCCGCTCGCTACTTCCTCTCGCGCGAGGAGGACCCGGAGCTGCCCGAGGACGACCGGGGGCCGGCGCCCGAGGGCTGGATCCGGCTGGAGCCGAGCCGGGAGCTGTGGAAGGTCGACTTCGAGATGCAGCTGGCGCGGAGGATCGTGGCCAGCGCCAGCGACCCGGGCCGCCGCCGCATCATCGCCGAAATCGGCCCGTTGCTCGAGCGGGCGCAGGGCGAGGAGGATGCGAAGCTCGAGGAGGCGATGCGCGGCATCGAGCTCGACTGGAGCCGCGGCGACCCGCCGGCCAAGGATACCCCGGTCCGTCTCGCCGCCGTGCTCAACGACGGCCAGCCCCTCGGACCCTACAAGCAGGGCGAGAAGGTCGAGCTCCGGCTGCAGGTGCGCAACGAGAGCAACCTGACGCTCCACCGGCTGCGCGCGGTCACCGAGTCCGACGACCCGGTGTTCGACGACCTCGAGTTCCCCTTCGGGCGCCTGGGGCCGGGGGCCGAGGCGAGCTGGACGGTGGAGACCAAGGTTCCGGAACACGCGGTCCGGCGCATCGACCCGGTGGAGTTCGAGTTCCAGGCGGAGGGGGAGCCGGCGATCGAGCCGGTGGAGTTCCGCATCGAGCTGACCGACGCCGGTCATCCGCTGTTCGCCTACGGGTTGTCGGTCGCCGACGACGTCTCCGGCAACGGCGACGGGCGGATCCAGCGCGGCGAGACGGTCCGCCTCGTGGTCGACGTCGAGAACCGCGGTGACGCCCCGGCGCTCGAGCCCGTCGCCGCGATCCGCAACAAGTCGGGCGAGCTCGTCTTCATCAGGACCGGCCGTGCCAAGCTGGGCGCGATCGAGCCGGGCGGCTCGGCCAGCGCCACGTTCGAGCTGGAGATCAAGGCGCCGTACGAGGAGCCGGAGTTCACGCTCGAGTTCAGCATCACCGATTTCGAGACGCGGGACTTCGTCGTGGAACGGATCGCCTTTCCGGTCGCCGGGCCGCCGGAGGCCGTTCCCGACGCGCGCACCGGGACCGTCCAGCCCCGCACCGTGCCGCTCGCGCTGCTGGAAACCCCCGGCGAGGACGGACGCGTCCTCGGCTCGCTCGCCGCCTCCGCCCGCATCTCCCGCACGCACGTGCTGCCGGGGTGGGTGCGCGTCGGTCTGGCGGACGGCCATGTCGGCTGGGTCCGCGAGGTCGAGGTGCGGGTGGTCGGCGGCAATCCGTCGCCGACGGTGACGTTCGTCGCCGCGCCGGGCAACGTCCAGCCGCGGTTCGTGGAGTTCGAGGCTCCGCTGGCGGTGCGGACCGAGACCGGGGAACTCCGCGGCATCGTCGAGGACGACACCCCGATCCTCGACCTTCAGGCGTTCGTCGGTGACGCCAAGGTGTTCTACGAGAACTACCGTACCACCCCGGTCAACCGGGTCGAGTTCTCGGTGCAGCTGCCGCTGCGCGGCGGGTCGAACGAGGTCCGGATCTTCGTGCGCGAGGCCTCCGAGGTGACGACGTGGCGGGGGTTGTACGTCCGTCGCGATGCCCCCGACGGCTCGACGCTGCCGACCGAGAAGAACCCCCTGGACGAGGACCTGTTCGGCGAGTAGCCGACGCGGAATTCCTTGACGCCGGTTCGCGGGGTCCCTAGCGTCGGCTCCACGAAGGAGGCCGCATGCGAGGGTTCAACGGGGAAGGGGTGTCGTTTCTCTCGGGACTCACGGTCGCGGGTCTGGCACTCGGGATGTCGGTCCGGGCGGCGGCGGCCCAGGAACCGCCCACCGCCGAGACGACACCGCCGACGGCCGAGGCATCCGTTGCGGGGGAACCGCAGCCGGCGCCGTTGGAGCCCGTCGCACCGGCCGGGGTTCCCTCGCCCACGTACGAGGACAGGGTGGCGCAGCTCGCCTCGCCCGAGGAGGAGGTGCGTGCCGAGGCCGTGCGCGCGCTGTCGGAACTCGCCAATCCGGCTGCGGTGCCGGTCCTGGCCGCGACGCTGACCAGCGACGCGTCGGAGAAGGTGCGCCGCTACGCCGTGGTGGCGTTGGCCAACCTCGGCGGCCCGGAAGCGATGGCGGCGATCCTCTCTGCGGCGAGGGGCGACCTATCGGAGGCGGTGCGGGCCTGGGCCGAGGAGGCGGTTCGGCGCCTGGACGAGGGGCAATCGGCGGCGGGCGGTCTCCGGGAGCCGGCGCCCGCCGGCGGGTCGCCCGAACCTCCACCGCCCGTGGTGCAGGAGGGCGGGGACGTCGGGGCGTCCTGGACGCTGGCCGAGGCACTGCGCCAGGTCTCGTCGGGCCACACGGACAGGCGCATGGCAGCGGTCCGACGCATCGCCGCGCTCGGCGATCAGACCGCCGTGCCGGTGCTCGTCACGCGCCTCCGGCTGGACGAGAACGTCGAGGTCCGCCGCCTGATCGTCGTCACCCTGGTCATGCTCGGCGGCGACATGGCGCTCGAGGCGGTCGTCGACGCGGCGCGCAACGACCCGTCGCTGGTGGTGCAGGCGAACGCGCGCGAGGCGCTCGAGCGGATCGGCGTTCCCGTGGGGACCGTCGCGGCCCGCCCGGAGGAGGCGCGGCCCGGGGATGGCGCGTGGGGAGGCGGGGAGCCTGCCGAGCCGGACTCGGCGCTGCTCGGAGCCGGCGACATCCGCCTCGGCGGACACCTCGCCCTGACCGCCCTGTGGCGCGAGTGGTCGGTGTCGGCCGCAGGCGCCGCGATCTCGGAGGACGACTCGACCGTCTCGTTCGGCCTCGCGCCCGTGTTCGGCTATTTCGTCCTCTCGTGGCTCGAACTCGGCCTGGAGTTGGACATCGGCTACGGCAGCGGCGAGTTCACGAGGCGTACGGAAGTGTCCGGCATGACCACGACGGCGACGACGGAGTCGTCGACCGTCTCGATCCTCCTGCTGCCGCACGCCAGGGCGCACATCGCCGTCACCAACCACGTCTTCTTCTCGCTGGCGGTGCTGCTCGGCTACGGTCACGAGTCGACGGAAACCGGGCCGATGGATGCACCGTCCGAGGATCGAGTCACCGCGACCGCGGACGGGCTGGTCGTCGGGCCGGAGGTGGGCCTGGAGATCGCCGTCGACCACGTGCTCATCCCGATCTGGCTGCGCGTCTTCTATCGGCCGTGGAGCCTGACGACCAGCGACGCTCCCAACCTGGAGCTCGACGTGGGCGACGTCCTTCTCGGCTTCGGTACCGGCCTGCACGTCTACTTCTGACGGAACGGCCCGGACCAATATCGTCCTGCCGCCCCGGCCACGATGGGATCCGAAGCCCGCCCCGACGTTGGTTCGTCCTCGAGTCGTGCGCCGCTTGTCCCCGTACGGCGTTCGGCCCGTCCCGTCGTGGAAGGCGTGCTTCGTCGCCTTCGAGGTGCGGCAGGTCGGGAGGGCAGGGGACACCGATGGGTTCCGCGGGCGGGCATCGTCTCCAGGCAGATCGCACTTGGATTCCGCCGGTCTTGCCGGGTGACCGGGGAGACCCGCCCGCGGCGGGATGCCCTCTTGATCCGTCCATGGTTCTGGTGTACGGCCCGGGCCTGTAGCGCCGTCGGGCGTTCCACGGCACGGGGGGTCGCGAGGCGGAGGCGCGAGACGGGTCGCACCGTTCGCGAAGGTTGTCGGCGGACGCCGCGGGGGATGGGCGACGCGCGGAGGCACCGGGCGTCGGTATCGCGGCGGCCGGTCGAGGTGCCCGGTGCGGCACCGCCGAGGAGGCGAGCAGATGGGAGCGCGGGTGCTGGTTGTGGATCGCGAAGTGGCGGCACGACGTCGCCTGGTCGCGGCGCTCGGGCAGGTGGGGCTGGAGAGCGGCGAGGCGGCGGACGGACTCGCGGCGCTCTACGCGGTGGAGCGGCAGGCGCGCGCCGGCGCGCCGTTCGACGTCGTCGTGACGCAGGCCGCGCTGTCCGACATCGACGGGATCAAGCTGCTGGCGCTGCTCAAGGGCCGTCACCCGGGGCTGCGGGTGGTGGTGACGGCGTCGCCCGAGACGGCGGCAGCGACGGCCGAGCTGGTGACGCGCTGGGGCGGCGACGCCTGCGTGGCGCACCCGGTGGAGCCCGAGCGGCTGGCGGCGGAGGTGCGCGACCTGGCGGGTTCGAAGGGCGCCGCGCCGGCCCGCTCCGCTCCGGCGGCCCAGGCGGCGCCGGCGGCGCCGCGCGCCTGGGTGCTCGTCGAGCTGGATCGCGCGGTGGAGCCGGCGGAGCTCCGCGCGGCGCTGGCCGGGGCGCCCGGCGTGGCGGTCTGCGACGCGGTGCGGGACGAGCGGTTCGACCTGGTGCTGCGGCTGCAGGGACTCGCCGCGGGGGAGCTCGAGGCGTGGGCGAAACGCGAGCTGGAGGGCCGCGCCGGCGTGAAGTCGCACGAGTCGCTGGCGACGCGGGCGCCGCAGCCGCCCGAGGAGCTGCGGGGGTTCCTGGAAGGCTACGTGCGCGAGCACGGCGCCGACCCGGAGTACCGGCGGGTCGAGAGCCGCGCCGCGGCGTACCTCGTGGTGGACGTTCATCCCCCGGCGCTGGCGGACCTGTACGTGCGGCTGTACGTGCTGGACGAGGTGCTGGAGATCGACGCCGCCGCGGACGGGCGCCGGCTGGTGCTGCTGCTGCAGGGGCCGGACAGCGCCCATCTGCGGCGGGTGGTCGGGGAGCGGATCCGGCCGCTGGAGGGCGTGGCGCGGGTGCGGGAACTGAAGGTGGTCCCGTTCGACGAGGGCGGGGAGCGAGGTCGGGCATGACGCAGCAGACGGGCAATTCCTTCGCCAGGGCGCTGTGGAGGACCGAGGGCCGCCAGGGGGACGTGATTCCCCTGTTGCAGGCGGCCCAGGAGGCGTACGGCTACGTGCCGGAGCGGGCAATGGAGGAGATCGCGGGCGTGACCGGGGTGCCGGTCTCCGAGATCTACGGCATCGTCACGTTCTACAAGCAGTTCCGGCTGACGCCGCGCGGGCGGTACGTGCTGAAGCTCTGCGACGGTACCGCCTGCCACGTCAACGGCTCGCAGGACCTGGAAGTGGCGATCGAGGACGCGCTGAAGATCAAGCGCGGCGAGACCGACACCGAACTGCTGTTCACGCTCGAGGTCGTCAACTGCGTCGGCTGCTGCTCGCTGGCGCCCG
The DNA here is from genome assembly GCA_016930215.1 of Deltaproteobacteria bacterium. Lineage (GTDB taxonomy): Bacteria > Myxococcota_A > Polyangia > DRWM01 > JAAZOP01 > JAAZOP01. The sequence goes on along the minus strand of JAFGHH010000249.1, from coordinate 5,675 downwards.
TGATCATGGTCAACGACGAGACCCACGGGACGCTCACCCCGCGCAAGGTGACCACCCTGCTCAAGAAGACGCGGACGGAGGCGAAGTCGTCATGAGTCGCCAACTGGTCGTGGGCACGGCCACCTGCGGGGTGGCGGCGGGCGCCAACAAGGTCCTGGCCCGGCTGCAGCAGGTGGTGGCGGAGAAGGAGCTCGACGTGCAGGTCACGGAGACCGGCTGCATCGGCCTGTGCTACCGCGAGCCGCTGCTGGAGGTCCGTGAGAACGGCGTGCGGCGGCTGTACGCCGACGTCACGCCGGAACTGGGCGAGAAGCTGGCGCTCGGCGAGGAGTCCGACCCGGTCGTCGCGAAGCACCTGCTGCGCACCGACGACGGCGCCGATGCCGACGGGACTCTCCGGCACCAGAAGCGGATCGTGCTCTTGCGCTGCGGCTTCATCGACCCCGGCTCGCTCCAGCAGTACCTCGACACCCGCGGCTACCAGGCGCTGCGGAAGGTCCTGCGGATGAAGCCGGCCGAGGTGATCGACGAGGTGCTCCGGTCGGGGCTGCGCGGCCGCGGCGGCGGCGGCTTCCCCACCGGCAAGAAGTGGCAGTTCGTCGCGGCCCAGCCGCCCGGCGAGAAGTACGTGATCTGCAACGCCGACGAGGGCGACCCCGGCGCCTTCATGGATCGCTCGGTGCTCGAGGGCGACCCGTTCTCGGTGCTCGAGGGGATGACGCTGTGCGGCTACGCGGTCGGTGCCGACCACGGCATCGTGTACTGCCGCGCCGAGTACCCGAAGGCGCTGGTGCGGCTGCGGGCGGCGATCGAGATGGCCCGGGAGGCCGGCTACCTGGGCGAGAACATCCTCGGCAGCGGGTACTCGTTCGACGTCCACATCAAGGAGGGGGCCGGCGCGTTCGTCTGCGGCGAGGAGACGGCGTTGATGGCCTCGATCGAGGGTCGACGCGGGATGCCGCGTTTCCGGCCGCCGTTCCCGGCCGTGTCCGGCTTGTGGAGCCGGCCTACGAATATTAACAATGTCGAAACGTTCGCCAATCTTTCCTGGATTCTGCTCGAAGGTGGCGCCGCCTTCGCGGCGATGGGCACCGAGCGCAGCAAGGGAACCAAGGTCTTCGCGTTGGCCGGCAAGGTGCAGCGCGGCGGGCTGGTCGAGATCCCGATGGGGATGCCGATCCGGCAACTCGTGATGGAGATCGGCGGCGGCGTCGCCGAGGGCCGCACGTTCAAGGCCGTGCAGATGGGCGGTCCCTCCGGCGGCTGCATCCCCGCCTCGATGTCCGATCTGCCGATCGACTACGAGAACATCACCGCCACCGGCGCGATCATGGGCTCCGGCGGCATGGTGGTGCTGGACGACACCACGTGCATGGTGGAGGTCGCGCGCTACTTCCTCTCGTTCACGCAGGCCGAATCGTGCGGCAAGTGCACGTTCTGCCGCATCGGCACCAAGCGCATGCTGGAGATCCTGGAGCGGATCACGGCGGGGCACGGCGAGCCCGAGGACATCGATCGGCTGCTCGACCTGGGCCAGAAGGTCAAGCAGTCCTCGCTCTGCGGCCTCGGCCAGACCGCCCCCAACCCGGTGCTGACGACGGTCAAGTACTTCCGCGAGGAGTACGAGGCGCACATCCGCGACAAACGCTGCCCGGCGCATTCCTGCAACGCGCTGGTCAACTACGTGATCGATCCCGAGAAGTGCAACGGCTGCACGCTGTGCGCCAAGGCGTGCCCGTCGGGTGCGATCGTCGGCGAGCGCAAGAAGCCCCACACGATCTCGCTCGAGAAGTGCATCAAGTGCGGACGCTGCATCGCGACCTGCAACCAGGGCGCGATCGCCAAGGTCTGACGGGCGCGGAGGGACGATCGTGGCAACCGTGAAGATCCAGCTGGACGGCGAGCAGTTCGAGGCGCAGACGGGCGAGACGATCCTGGACGTGGCGAAGCGCAACGGTCTCGGGGACCGCATCCCGACGCTGTGCCACGAGCCGGGCCTGCCGCCCTACACCTCGTGCTATGTCTGCGTGGTCGAGGTCCAGGGGATGGGCAAGCTGATGCCCGGCTGCTCCACCCCCGTCAGTGACGGGATGGTGGTGCAGACGCAGACGGAGCGGGTGCAGAGCGCCCGCAAGACGGCGCTGGAGCTGATCCTGTCCAACCACCCGGCCGACTGCATCGCGCCGTGCGTCAAGGGGTGCCCCGCGGGCGTCGACGTGCAGCGCTACCTCGCCCAGGCCCGGCAGGGCGACTACCTCGGTGCGGTGCGCACGATCCGCGAGCGCAACCCGCTGCCGGTGGTCTGCGGCCGGGTCTGCGTCCGTCGCTGCGAGGACGTCTGTCGGCGGCAGATCCTGGACACTCCGGTCGGGATCAACATGGTCAAGCGCGCCGCGGCCGACGCGTGGCTGGACGCGCCCTACCCGGAGCAGCCGGGGGCGGACACCGGCAAGCGCGTGGCGGTCGTCGGCGGCGGGCCCGCGGGTCTCACCGCGGCGTACTACCTTCGACTGGCCGGGCACGCCGTGACGGTCCTCGAGGCGAAGGACAAGCTGGGCGGGATGCTGCGCTGGGGCATCCCCGACTACCGACTGCCCCAGGACCGCCTGGACCGCGAGATCGAACAGATCCTCAAGCTCGGCGTCGAGGTGCAGCTCGACGCCAAGGTCGTCGACGCCGCGCGGCTCGCCGGGCTGCGCAAGCAGTTCGACGCCGTGTACCTGGCCGTCGGCGCCCAGAAGGGCTCGTCGGCCCAGATCAAGGACGAGAACCACCCGCGGGTGCTGCCGGGCGTCGATTTCCTCGACGACGTCAAGCACGGCAAGCCGTTCGACTTCGCCGGCCGGCAGGTCTGCGTGGTCGGCGGCGGCAACACGGCGATCGACGCCGCCCGCACCGCCCTGCGCCTCGGGGCCGCCCACGTCACGATCCTGTACCGTCGCACCCGCGCCGAGATGCCCGCCAACGCGGAGGAGATCGAGGCGGCGGAGCACGAGCGGATCCGCATCGAGTACCTGATCGCTCCGATCGCGGTGGCCACCGACGGCGACAGGTTCCTCGGCCTGACCTGCCGCAAGATGCAGCTCGGCGAGCCCGACGCTTCCGGTCGCCGGCGCCCCGTGCCGGTGCCCAACAGCGACCACCTCGTGGCCTGCGACTACGCCGTCGCCGCGATCGGCCAGGTGGTCGACCTCGGCGGCTTGGCCCTCGGGGACGGCGCGGTGGGCGCCACCAAGTGGGGCACGGTCGTGGCCGACGAGCAGAGCCTGGCGACCAACCTCCCCGGCGTGTTCGCCGGCGGCGACGCCGTGACCGGCCCCGCCGTCGCGATCGACGCCATCGCGGCCGGCCGCCGCGCCGCCCTGTCCATCTGCCACTGGCTCGAGACCGGCGAGGCGGTCGGGCCGCACCGGACGTTCGCCGTGGCGCGCGACAACTTCGGCAAGCTCACCCGTGGCGACCTGCCCGAGATGCCGGCGGTTCCGCGGGCGAAGCAGGGCGAGCTGCCGGTCGACGAGCGGATCAAGATCTTCGACGAGGTGGAGCTCACGCTGGAGGATCACGAGGTCCACGGGGAGACCGGGCGCTGCCTGCGCTGCGGCTGCTTCGCGCAGGACGACTGCGAGCTGCGGGCCCTGGCCGACCGCTACGGCGTCGCGGACACCATTTCCGGCGCGACGATCCGCCGCCGCGTCGATGCCTCGCACCCGTTCCTGACGCTCGACGCCAACAAGTGCATCCTGTGCACCAAGTGCATCCGCACCTGCGGCGACGTGCTCGGGATCTCCGCCCTGGGGCTGGTCAACCGCGGTTTCGAGACGGTGATCCAGCCGACGATGGGGCGACCGCTGGTGAAGACCGAGTGCATCTCCTGCGGCAATTGCGTCGATGCCTGCCCGACGGGTGCGATCGCCTTCAACGACCCGGCGCAGTGCTTCGCGCCGGAGTCCGAGGTCGCGACGATCTGCCAGTTGTGCGGGGAGGCGTGCCCGGTGACCGTCACGCGCAACGAGTTCGGCACGGCGGTGCGGCCGCCGGCGGACGACGGCAAGCAGCGACAGTACCTGTGCGCGCTGGGCCGTTTCGGCAATACCCACTTGTGGGGCGACGATCGGCTCTCGACTCCGATGGTCCGCAGGGACGGCAGGCTCGTGGCCGCGACCTGGGACGAGGCGCTGCGCGCCGCCGCGGACGGCCTGAAGGCCGCCAAGGGGTCGGTGCTGGTCGGCGTCGGTGGCGATCTGGCCGTCGAGGAGGCTGCCGCCGCCGCGCACCTTGCGCGCGCCGCCGGCGGCAGCGCCGGGTGCCTGGCCGCCGTGGCCGCCGAGGCCGAACTCCACGCGCTCGACGGGCTGTACGGAGCGACCCGCTCCACCGTCACCCACGCCGACCTCGAGGGGGCCGAGCTGGTGCTCGTGGTCGGCGAGGACCCGATGGAGCGGAACCCGGTGGCCGCGGCGCGGATGCGCCGGGCGGCGCGTCGCGGAGCGAAGATCGTGGCGCTCACCGCGGCCCGCACCCGCGTCGCCTCGATCGCGGCGGCTCGGCTCGAGCTGCGCCGCGGGACCACCTCGCTCGCCCTGGCCTGGCTGCTCGGCCGGATGCTCGAGCGCGGCGCGAAGCTGCCCGCGTCCGCCGAGGGGGCCAAGGTCAAGGCGGCCCTGGCCGCGGTGACCGACGACACGTTGAAGCGGGAATGCGGCCTCGAGCCCGCCGCCGTCACGGCGGTGCTCGAGCTGCTCGGCGGGGCGACCGGCCCCATCGTCGCGACCTACGCGCTCGACGCGCGGGCCGAACGTTCCCCGGACGGTCTGTTGCTGCTGGCGCAGCTCGTGGAGACGCTGCGGGGCGGCCGGGCCGGCTCGGGCCTGCTGCTCACCAGCGAGATCCCGAACCTCGAGGGGTTGCGGCTGGCCGGGGCGCTGCCGGCCGACGCGGCCGCGGACGCCGCGTTGGCCAAGGTGCTGCGGGGGGGCATGTTCCAGGCCGCGTGGCTCGTGCGCGAGGATCCGGACGAGAACGCGGAGCTGGCCGAGGCGCTGGGGAAGGTCGGCTTCCTGGTCGTGCAGGACGTGTTCCTGTCGGCGACGGCGGCGCGGGCCGATGTCGTGCTGCCGGCCAGCACGCACCTGGAGACCGGCGGCACGTTCGTGCGCGCCGACGGCTCCGTGCGCTGGTGCTCCGCGGCGATCGAGCGGCGCCCCGGGAAGAGTACCGAGGAGGCGCTGCGCGACGTGGCCGCGAAGCTCGGCCTGGGCGCCGACAAGCTCGCGCTGCCGGCCGGTGTGGCGGCGGCCCGGCAGGGCAGGCTCGAGGTCGGCCGACCGGCGGCGGTGAAGGGGTGGCCGATCGTCCAGCCGGTCGCCGGCTTCCACGCCCCCGTGCACGGTTCCGTGCCGACGGCCCCACGAGCCCTCGGCCGCCGCCTGCCGAAGCGCGAAACCCAGTGGCGCGCCGGCACCTGCCCCGAACCCGACCCAGGCTAGTCGTTCGCGGGCGCAGATCTGGTGTCGCCGTGGCTCGTGCCGAGGGTTGGCGACCTTCGAATCGTCCGACCGTGCACGACCCGCGTCCGGCCTATTCGTCCGAACGGAGGTCGGGTCCGGAGGCGTGTCCGGTTTCCAGCCACCCGCCCGCCCGCCGCCGATCCGCCGCCGATCCGCCGCCGATCCGCC
>JAFGHH010000026.1 GCA_016930215.1 Deltaproteobacteria bacterium | reverse complement strand
GTGCTGTCGACGCCGGCGGTCGGGGACGTGGACGCGGACGGCAGCCCCGACGTCGTGCTGCTGGCCTACACCACGAGCTCGCCCACCTATCTGGTCGTGCTGGACGGCCGGGACGGCGCGGAGAAGCTCGCCGTCCCGCTGTCGCCGCCCGGCGGATGGTCCTCGCACGTCGCGCTCGGCAACCTCGATGCGGATCCCGAGCTGGAGATCGCGATTTCGGTGGAGGGCCCCGGGATCGCCGTGTTCGAGCACGACGGCACGCGCCGTTGGACGGCGCCGCTGGCCTCGCTGACCGGCGTGAGCGTCGGGGCGCCGGCGATCGCGGACCTGGACGGGGTGCCGCCGGCCGAGGTGGTTTTCGGGGCGGTGGTGTTCTCCGCCGACGGCGCGGTGCTCGATGACCGCGGCCACGGCGGCGCCGTGAACTACTCGACGGGCGCGATCAGTGTGCCGGTCGACCTCGAGGGCGACACGGTCGTGGAGATCGTCGGGGGCAACCGCGTGTTGCGCTTCGGCGGCGGCGTCGTCTGGGACCGGCCGACGGAGACGGAGGGCTACCCGGCGGTGGCCGACTTCTTCGGGGACGGCGTGCCGGACGTCGTCGTGGTCTCGCGCGGCACGGTCCGGCTGATGAACGCGCTGACCGGGGAGGTGTCGTTCGGGCCGCTCGCCATTCCCGGCGGCGGCAACGGCGGCCCGCCCACCGTGGCGGACTTCGACGGCGACGGGCGGCCCGAGTTCGCCGCCGCGGCGCTCGGCTGCTACGCCGTCTACGATCCCGACTGCGTCGGCCCCGCACCCGACCCCGCGCTGTGCGACCGCAGCGAGGTCGAGCTGAACGCGTGCCTGCCGGCGCTGACCGACGGCGTGTTGTGGTCGCAACCCAACCAGGACGACTCGTCGAGCGTGACGGGGTCGAGCGTGTTCGACTTCGAGGGGGACGGCAAGGCGGAGGTCGTGTACAACGACGAGTGCCACCTGTATGTCTACGACGGCGGCACCGGCCGCGTGCTGCTCGCCCGGCCCAACACCTCGCGCACCGGCACCGAGAACCCGGTCGTCGTCGATGTGGACGGCGACGAGAACGCGGAGATCGTCGTCCCGGCGAATGCCGAGGCGCGGCGCTGCGACCTGCCGCTCTCCGAGGTGCCGGACAGCTGGGGCATGTTCGCCCTGGGCGACCCGGCGCGGGAATGGGTCCGCACGCGCAAGGTCTGGAACCAGCACGCGTACTACGTCACCAACGTCGGCGACGACGGCAGCCTCCCGGTCCCCGTCCGGCCCAACTGGGCGGAGCCCGGCCTCAACAACTTCCGCCAGAACGTGCAGCCGGACGGCCTGTTCGCCGCGCCGGACCTGGTGGTGGCCCGGGTCGTCGTCAACACCAGGCTCTGCGCCGCGTCGCTCGAGCTCGTCGCGTGGATCACGAACCGAGGCTCGGGCGGGGCGCCCGCCGGGATCCCGATCGCCTTCTACGAGGGCGACCCGGCAACCGGCGGAACGCTGCTCGGCGTCGTCCCGACGAGCGACCCCGTCCTGCCGGGCGCCTCGACGCGCGTGACGCTGGCCGCGCCCGTGGGCGAGGCGCGCGTCGGCGAGACGATCCTCTACTTCGTGCGCGTCGACGACGACGGGACCGGCGCACCGTCCGGCCTGACGCACGAGTGCCGTACGGACAACAACTCGTTCGGTCCCACGCCCGGGGTCTGCCCGTTCATCGGCTGAGCCTCGTCCCTGCCGCACGCACGGCGGGCGGTCCGGCTCGAGGCGCGCGACGACGGGCTTCGTGCCGTGGCGGCAGGATGGGCAGGGGTGCTAGGCGTTCACGATCCGCTTCGGATCGAGCACGGCGTAACGCGTCGGGGACGCGTAGCCGGGATCGTCCGGGCCCGGCGCCGGGGCATCAAGCCCGGCACTGTCGCCGGTTGCCGGGTCGGCGGCCGGGTCGGCAGCCGGATCGGCAGCCGGATCGGCGGCCGGGTCGGCAGCCGGATCGGCAGCCGGATCGGCAGCCGGGTCGGCGACCGGGTCGGTGACCGGATCGGCGACCGGATCGGTGACCGGATCGGTGACCGGATCGGTGACCGGCACCGGGTCCGGGGTCGGCTCCTCCGGTGGCGGTGTCGCCGGGCATCCGACGAGGCCGAGGCCGAGCACGGAGGCGGCACCAACGCCAAGCGCTCCCTTGACCTTGTTCATCTTCGCCATGGTTCACATCCTCCTCGTGCCGCCGCACGGGACGGCAGGGATACCCTATCGAATCGCTGTCGGCAGTTCAAGCACCCGGCCCGGGACCTCCGCGTTGCCGTTCGATGCGGTACAGGCAGTACGGGTTGTCGAACGCCGAGCCGGTGGCGTTCCAGGCGACGTCGGGGCAGCCGGCACGGCAGGTCGCGCCGTGCGCGCAACCGCGGCAGCCCCCCTCGAGTTGCTCGGGGCGGAAGCGGCGATTCCGGGCGAAGCGGTTCGGATCCGTCCAGATCGTGCGGATCCCGCCCGGGTCCCGCACGTTTCCCTCGGCGAACCGGTCGGCCATCGACAGGCACGGCATCACGGTGCCGTCCGCGCGGACTCCCACCGTCGCGAGCCCGCCCTCACACCCGTGCCACTCGGGACGCTCGGCGTAGTTCTGCAGCGTGGTCGAGTGGTAGCCGAAGTCGTGCGCGCCCGCGACGGGGAGTTGGTCCAGCGAGTGTCTGGCGCGGCATTCGGACACGAACCGGACGACCTCGTAGAACTCGGCGGGGGAGAGGACCTGTTCGCGCGGGAAGCGCGCGCCGTTCGGCGTGGCGGTCTGGATCTGCCAGCCGAGACCCCGTCCGAGCAGCCGGTCGCGCAGGCCGGGAAGCTGGTCGCGGTTCAACCGTGAGACCGTCGTGATCACCGAGCAGGTGAGGCCGGCACCCCGCAGGTGTCCGACGGCGGCCCAGGCGCGTGCGTGGCTCCCCGCCACGCCGCGGATCCGGTCGTGGACCTCCGGGTCGGCCGCGTCGATGCTGACCCCGACCCGGTCGACCCCGGCCGCGGCGCAGCGGCGGGCGACGTCGGCGTCGAGCAGCATCCCGTTCGTGATCAGCAGCGGGGCCAGGCCGCACGCGCGCGCGTGCCGCGCCAGCCGTTCCCAGTCGCGGTGGAGCAGCGGCTCCCCGCCGAGCAGCACCAGTTCGCGGGCGTCCAGTGCCGCCACGTCGTCCACGACGGTCTCCCATTCCGTGGTGGACAGCTCGCCGGCGACGGCGCGGCCCGAGGTCGACCCGCAGTGCAGGCAGCGCAGGTTGCAGCGGCGTGTCAGCTCGAGCAGCGTCAACAGCGGGCGGTACCGGAACTGCGGGCCGGTCATCCGTCGCGCTCCATCCGGTGGAGGCAGAACGGGGCATGGTGCGGCTCGCCGGACCGCTCCAGCGACACCTCCAGGCAGCCGCCGCGGCACAGGGCGCCGTGCTCGCAGCCGGCGCAGGCTCCGCGAAGGTCGGCGAGGCGGAAGCGTCGCGCGTAGTGGAACGCCTGCGGGTCGCGCCAGACGTCGGCGAGCGGCCGGTCCCGCACATTCGCCTCGGCCAGCCGGTCCGGAAGGGTGAGGCAGCCTTTGATCGCCCCGGAGGCGCCGATCCCGAGCGTCTCGAGTCCGGCGGGACAGCCGCGCCACGGCCCGCCGCTCAGCTCGCCGAAGCGCGTCGAGCAGTAGCCCATGTCGTGCGAGCCGGTGACCTCGATCCGTCCGCGGGAGCGTTGCCGGGATTCGACCACGAACTCGACGGTGCGCCGGAACAGCTCGGCGTCGGCGCGCAGTGCGCGGTCCATCCGCGAGCCTTCCGGGATGCTGGTGAAGTTGAGCGCCCAGGTGATGCCGGGCGCGCGCTCGAGCAGCAGCTCGCGGAGCGCGGGGAGGGCGGCGGCATTCTCCCGGTGGACGCTGGTCACGACCATCCGATGCCGGACGCCGGCCCGACCGGCGCGGACCACCGCGTCGAGCGCCCGGCCGAAGGTGCGGCGTCCCCGGATCGCCTCGTGCGCCCGCTCGTCCCCGTCGAGCCCGACGACCACCTGGTTCACTCCGGCCGCGAGCGCGCGGTCGAGGGCGTCGTTGTCCAGGAGCAGTCCGTTGGTGACCAGCCCCGGGGCGACGCCGCGCGCGTGCAGCCGCGCGGCCAGCTCGGCCCAATCGGGGCGCACGAGCGGCTCGCCGCCCATCAGGGCGACGGCGCGAACGCCCAGCTCCGCCAGTTCGTCGCAGACCCGCAGCGCCTCGCCCGTCGAGAGCTCGTCGGGCGCGGGCCGCCCGGAGCGCGTGAGGCAGTGCCGGCAGCGCAGGTTGCAGGCGCGCGTGATCTCCCACAGGACGGTGGTCGGCGCGGCGAGCGGAGCGGGCGCGCTCACTCCGGTTCCTCTTCCAGACCCGCCTCGAACGGGCCGACCGGTCGGGTGGAAACCGGCCGTTCCGCGGCGAGCCGGGCGCGCTCCCGGCGCAGGCGCTCCAGGGCCGGTGACCGACGCCGCTCGGCGGTCAGGATCGCGTCGTCGAACCGGGCCAGGGCGACCGCGTGCCGCCCGCGGGCCGCCTCCAGACGGGCGAGGTTCCAGAAGGGGAGGGGCGAGTCGGCGTCGAGCGCGGCGGCGCGCTCGAGACAGGGCGTCGCGGCGTCGAGCTCGCCTCCGGCGAACCGCCGCAGCCCGCGCGCCAGCTCGTTCCGGGCGGCGCGGGCCAGCCCGGCCGGCAGGAACGGCACGGCGACCTCCGGCGGCGTCCCGTCCGCCGCCGTCGCACCGACCTCCGGGGCGAACGGGGGAACCGTGGGGGACCTCCGACCCGGCCGGGCGTCGAGCAGTCGGGCGGCGAGCCAGGCGCGGGCGCGCCCGGTCACCGACCGGAAGGCGGCTTCCATCAGGCCGGGCCGCGGAGGGTTGCGGTGCAACTCGGCGGTCAGCCCGGCGGGCAGCGCCGCGACCTCCGGCTCCGACAGCAGCGCATTCCAGCTCCGGCGCGTCCGCTCCGGCAGTGCGTCGCCGGCGGCATCCAGCGCCGCTCGGGCGAGCCGGGGATCGGCCGCGGCGAGCCGCACGAGCAGTGCGGGCAACCGCGGGGCCCGGACCGGACGGCGCGAGAACGCGCGGTGCACGTCCTGCGCCGGCCCGTGGACGAGTTCCACGGCGACGGCCTGGTCGTCGCCCGCGAGATCCCGATCGAACAGCAGGCGAACGAAGGCGGCGTGCACGTCGTGCGCGTGCGCGTCGCTCCGGACGGCGACCAGGCGCAGCCCCGGGAAGGCCGGGTGGGTCCGCGCCGGCTCCTCGCGGACCCGGACGAACCCGCCGCGGGACAGCACCTGCGCCAGCAGCGACGACTCGAAGCCGAAACGGTGCGCCATGCCGGGCGATTCGAGCCCGAAGATCCAGTTCGCCAGGAGCGCCCGGCCTTCGAAGTCGGCGGCGACGAACCGCCGGGCGGTTTCCGGGAAGTCCGGCGTCTCGACGACGAGCCGCGCGCCCGGGCGCAGCACCCGGCGCCACTCGCACAGCGCGCGGAGCGTCCCGAGGTAGCCGAGGTGCTCCACCAGGTGCAGGGCCTCGATCCGATCGACGCTGCGGTCGCGCAGCGCCAGGCGGCAGACGTCCATCCGGGCGTCGGCGCCGGGTCCGAGCCGGTCGATATTGAGGAAGCCGGCGTGCGGCTCGAGCCCGCAGCCGAGGTTCAGGCGCAGACCGGCCCTCCCGAAGCGTCCCTCGGGCAGCCTCGCCCCGCCGGCGCGCCGATCGGTCGAGCCGACCCCGCCGAAGCGACACCGGTCACGACCGGCCGTACTCTCCGGGCGGCGGCGACTCGACGGCTGCCGGGCGCGCACGGACCCGAGGCTGCGCGATGTTGCCGCGGCGGTCAAGGGACGGTGCAGTGCTGGAACGGCGGGATGCCGGCCGCGTCCCGGCGTCCGACCGGACCGCCCGGGAAACCCTCGCGTCCGCGTCAGGGGGTCGGCGGAATCGGGATGTTGTTGCAGCGGAACTGGGCCTCGTCCAGCCCGGGCCTCGCCGAACAGTGGATGTTCACGCAGTACTCGCAGTCGGCCCCGATCGTGTTCGGCCACTCCTCGCAGGTCAGTCCGCAGTTGTACCGGTCTCGCGGCGTGGTGCAGGTCGGTTCGTTGGTGGGCGTTCCCGGGCTGGAGTCGAGACAGGCCGGGTGCACCGTGTAGCAGTACTCCGGGCCGACCTTCGTGCACGGGTCCCCGCAGTCGTCCAGCCCCTCCGTCGTCTCGTGGCAGGGCGCCGGTGCGGCGTCGCAGGTCGTCGGCTCAAGCGGCACGCACTCCTGGAGGACGCCCTCGACGCAATTGTCCACGGTGACCCGGCAGGCTCCGGCGCCGCACGTGGTCTCGCCCAACTCCTCGTCGGTCAGGCCGTCGCAGTCGTTGTCCAGGCCGTCGCAGGTTTCGGGGACGGCCGGCGGTCCGGTATCGATGCACTCCCCCCAGCGACCGGCCGGCAGGCACGTCTGTACGCCCGGCCCGCACTCGCCGGGTCGGACCGGGCACGAGCGCGTGTCGCCGGGCGTGCAGACCGGACCGTCGTCGGCTTCCGCCTCCTCGCCGTCGCCGAGTCCGTCGCCGAGTCCGTCGGAGCCTTCGAGCGGTGTCTGGTCGTCGCCGTCGGCGTCCACGAGGACGCTGCCGTCGGCATCTCCGCCGAGGCCGTCCCCGTGGGCGTCCTCCTCCGGAACGCCGGCGCGGGACAGCCCGCAGCCGGCGAAAGCGGCGAGCAGGGCGGGGAGGGCCGCGTGGAGCGCGGTCCAGGTCCAGCCCGCGAGGTCTCTCGCGGCCGCGACGCCGTCGGTCCGCGGCTTCGGGAGGATCGGCCGATGCCCGACCAAGGTCATCGACTTCAGGGTACCCGACGCCGGACGAAGTGCAAGTCCGGGGACCGATCCCGACCGAGCCCGGAGGGGCTCTCGACAAGCGGCGCCCCGGCGTGCTAGCGCTGGCCTGCACGAAGCCGGGTCGCCAAGGAC
>JAFGHH010000248.1 GCA_016930215.1 Deltaproteobacteria bacterium | reverse complement strand
GGCGGGCCGCGAGGTTCGGGTTGGCCAGGAGGGTGCGGGCCATCTCGATCTGTTCGGGCGTGAGGGCGCGGGGGCAGCCGAGCCTGGCGCCGCGGGTGCGTGCGGCGGCCAGGCCGGCGCGGGTGCGCTCGTGCAGGACGTCGCACTCGAACTCGCTCAGGGCGGCGAAGACGTGAAAGGTGAGTTTGCCGGCTGGCGTGGCGGTGTCGATCGACTCGTGCAGCGAACGCAGGGCGACGCCTCGTTGGCCGAGCCGCGTGACGACGTCGATGAGGTCGCGCAGCGAGCGGCCGAGGCGATCGAGCTTCCAGACGACGATGGCGTCTCCGGCGCCTCCGGCGGGGCGTCGGGTCTGCGAGGGCGGGGAAGACGGCGCAGGCGGCGCAGGTGGCGAGGCACGGGCGGCGGAACCTCGAGGACGGCGACGGGCTCGTCCACGTCGCCCACGTCGAGCCCGTCGAGTAGGTCGTCCCGTCGAGTAGGTCGCGGGGGTCGGTAGACGTCGGGGCGCTCAAGGCATCGAGGGTTGCGCGTCCTGGTCCGCGTCGCCGCCATTGTTTGCGTCGAGCACGTCGGACACGGCGCCCGCGCCCTCCCCGTCGCCCGCGTCGTCCACGGCGTGCGGCACCGTGCTGTTGGCCAGGATGAACTCCCGAGTATCTGCGACCGGAACCTCGTGGCGGCCGGCCCACAATCGCCATGGCCCAGCCGAGCACGCTTTCGGGACGGCCTCGAAGCGAATGATCGGCATGGAGCAGGACCCACGCGGTCCAGGAGGATGGCGATGGCTAAGACGGTGAAAGGCAGGAGCGAGGCGGAGGCGGAAGAGGTGTCTCGGGGAGCAAGGGGCTCGTACAACGACGGCACAATGAGGTACATCGCGGCCGGCAGGTCGCTGTCCGTTCGCAAGGCCCTGCATCAGGTTCAACTCACGACCCCAAAGCGGGCGGCGCGCCTCATTCCGGCATCGGCCAACCCGAAGCTCGGGCCGGTTACCTACGTTCCGACCCATACCCGTCGTCGGCCTCTTCCGGCGGCGCCCTATGTGGCCAGTTCGTACACGAGTAGCGCGGCGACCTGCCCAAGCAGTTGCTGCTTCAGGGGCCGCGGATGCTACGCCGGGACCGGCTTCACCAGGTTCCTGATGAAACGCCTCGACGAGGCGGCTCGCGGCCTTTCGCCCGAGGACGTCATCGGACAGGAGGTCGAGGCAATCGACCGGGCGTTCGGCGGCGGGCAGATTCCCCAGGATGGTGCTCGCGGCGGCCGAGACCTGCGCCTGCACGTTGGTGGCGACGTCGGGAGCACCGCCGGCGCCCGGTTGCTGGCGGAGGCGGCGAGGCGATGGCACCTGCGCGGTGGCGGAACTGTATGGACGACCACGCACCTCTGGCGGGTGATACCCCGCAGTGGCTGGGGTGAGAGGATTTCGGTCCTCGCCAGCGTCGAGCGACCCGAAGAGATCGAGCAGGCCCGCAGACGCGGCTACGGCGCCATCGTCGTCGTAAAGGACTTTCCGCAGGGCGCCAAGGCGTACCGCTTGCCGGGCTCGAGGACACGCATCATTCCGTGCCCGGCGCAGACACTCGAGGGGATGACCTGCATCAGGTGTCGCCTGTGCCTGGACCGCGATCTCCTGCGAATGGGCGCCGCCGTCGCGCTGCGGACGCACGGGCCTGGTGTCACGGCTGCTAACGAAGCCCTGCGATCGCAATCGACTGGTTGCACAACGACGACGGCGTCGTCCACGTTGTGAACGTCGGGCAGGTCGGGACGTCGGGGCCGGGACGGCGTCGGGGCTGCGAAGGGTGGCGCGGGCGATGCGGGCCAAGTGGCGGGACGGCGGCGGCGTCGGCCAAGTCGAGCACGTCGAGGACGTCGGCCAAGTCGTCCACGTCGGCCAAGTCGTCCACGTCGGCGCCGTCGAGCACGTCGGGGACGTCGTGCACGTCGATCAGGTCCACGTCGTCCGCCTCGTCCACGTCGTGTCCGTCGAGACGACGTCGGCGGCGCCCGCATCTCGTCCGTCTCCGTCTTCGTCCACGGCGAGGACGTCGGGATGGTGAAGGCGATGAAGGCGCTGCGGCTGCGGGGAGGTGGACCCGATGACGGGCATGGTGATCGACGCGGACGGCGCCCGCGGTGAGGACGGCGCCCACCTCGTCCGCGTCGAACTCATCGAGGTCGTCGGGCTCGTCGTGAACGTCGTGAGCATCGAGGCGGAGTGGGCGGCGAAGGCAGCGCGGCGTGGAAGCCAGCGAGGCGCGTTTGCGTGCGTGGCTGAGCGTTGTCGTCGCGCTGCCTGCATGGGCCGCGTGGATCGCCCTGGTGGGGGGTCCCGCGCCGCCGGGCGTGCGTGGCCTGCGGACCGATCGCGCTTCGATGGACCTGTCGCTTCTCACCGGCGTGAGGGCAGAGCGCGTTGACGGCCGTTCCGGGTCGGTCCAGGATGCGGATTGTCGGTCGGGATCCCGGGTCGAACGGAAAGGTGGAGTATCATGTCGAACCGTCGCGAACGTGGGTCCGGCTGCCTGACGGTGGCCCTTCTCGTGGCCGGCACCATCCTGCCGGCACTTGTTGCCTGCGGGCGCTCCGGCGCCGCGCACCAGGACGGTGCGGCGGCGACGGCGGCGCCTCTGGCTTTCCCGACGGGGCCGTGGCAGGACCCGGCCACCGGGCTGACGTGGGAGAACCCGGCCGACCCGAAGCCGCGGGATCTTGCCCAGTCGGAGGCGTACTGCGATGCGCTCGCGGCGGGCGGGTTCCACGACTGGCGGCTGCCGACGATCACCGAGCTGCGTTCGCTCATCCGTGGCTGCCCAAGCACGATGACCGGCGGGATGTGCCCGGTGGATGATGGCTACGCGGGCCCGCGCACCGACTTCTGCAGCCCGGACCGGCAGCCGGAGGCCCCCGGACGGGACGGGTGCTACTGCGCGCCCGAGCTTGCCGGGAGTATCGACGACTACTGGTCGTCGTCGCTCGTCCAAGGCGACGAGGGGCTGCGCTGGGTGGTGAGCTTCCGCTGGACGGCCGTGAACATCTTGACCCGCCGGAGTCTCGCCTACGTGCGCTGCGTCCGCGGCGAGAAGATGTCGCCCCCGGTGCCATGCACGGCTGAACAGCACCGTGAGGCGGGCAAGTGCGTCACGGACCCGCCGTGGACCGATCCGGCGACCGGCCTGACGTGGGAGAGCCTGCCGCACGGGCAGGAGGCGGATTGGGCCGGCGCCGTCGCGTACTGCGACGGCCTTGTACTGCACGGCCACGACGACTGGCGGCTGCCCACCTACGAGGAACTGCGCACGCTGATCCGGAACTGCCCCAGGACCCGCTCGGGCTCCACGTGCGGTGCGACGGGCGGCGCCACCGACCAGATGCGAGACGACTGCCAGTGCGCGATCAACGGCGGGCCGCGCCGCGACGGCTGCTTCCTGCCGACCGAGTTGCAGGGTCTGTGCCGGTCCACGTGGTCGGCGACTCCATCGGTTGAGGTCGCCGACGACGCATGGGCGCTCAACTTCTACTACGCCGCGCCCATGCGCAGCGCGAAGATGCACTCCTTCACGGTGCGCTGCGTCTACGGCATATCACGTCCCTGAGCGCAGGGTCGTACGAGGCGCCGCTCACAACGCCCCCGGCGAGGGCGAAGCGGGCGCGGCGGATGCGGTGGACGACAACTACGACGCGGCACCGCTCCGACGCCATCCACGCTCCACGTGGGGCCACCCGCGACGCCCCCGGCGAAGATGAAGCGGTCGCGGCGGACGCGGTCGGGCGGCGAAGACGTCGCCGAACCGATCTGACGCGGTCAGCGCCTCCCCGCGAGTCATCGTTCGGCGCCGCGACGGTGCCGCCCCCGACGGCGTGCAGGCCTGCGATGTCTCCCGTTGCCTGCCTACTTGGCGTTGAGCCACCGGAGGAGCCGGTGCAGCGCCTGGACCTCGAGCTGCCGGACCCGCTC
>JAFGHH010000247.1 GCA_016930215.1 Deltaproteobacteria bacterium | reverse complement strand
GGCTAGTAGTCGTTCGGGTCGTTCGGATCGGTGCCGCCGGTGTAGCCGGTGGACTCGTGACAGGTGATCACGACCTTGCCGTCGGCGCCATAGGCGATCGACGGTCCACCCGTGCCGCCCGAGCCTGCGCCCCAGGCGCTGGTTCCGGCCTCGGCCGCGTTGCCCGGCGCGCGACCGACACCGGCCTCGGTGTACGGCCCCCAGCCCGAGCCGCCGCCGCCGCCCGCGCCGTAGCCGCGGCTCGCGCCGCCGCCGGAAAAGCCGCCGCCGCCCGCGCCCCCGTGCGCCTGGTCGCTGTCCTCGCCGTTCGGCGACACGCCGCTGTCGTCGCCGCCCGGGCCTCCCTCGCCGGTCGAGCCGCCGTCGCCTCCGGGCAGACCGAAGTCTCCACCGCCTGCGCCGCCCCAGCCCTCGTTGTCGTTGCCGGAGCCGCCACCGCCTCCGGCGACCAGCCAGCGAATGCCGTCTTTGCGCAGCTCCGAGCTGCCGCCGCCCGCGCCGCCGAAGTGGCTGCAAGCGCCGCCGAAGGCGCCGCCGAAGGCGGTGCCGTAGTCGCTGCCGCCCAGCCCGCCCTGACCGACGTAGACGTCGAAGGAGTCGCCCGCGTCCACGTCGAAGAGGCCCTCGGCATAACCGCCGCCGCCGCCGGGCGTGTCGTGGGTGTTGCCCCAGTTGTCACCGCCGCCGCCGCCCCAGGCCTGGACGCGCATCGCGTCGCAACCGGACGGCACGGAGTAGACGTGCTGCCCCCAGCTCGTCCACTCGGCAACGTCGATCGGGGTCGCCTGGCTGTCGTAGCTGTGCGCGATCGTCACCTCGTCGTAATCGGTGACCCCGTCCCCATCGCTGTCGGCGTCGGCCGGATCGGTCCCGTGCACGAGGACCTCCTGGCTGTCGAAGAGCCCGTCGCCATCCGTGTCGAAGCGCGCCGGATCGGATCCGTGGTCGAACTCGTCGCCGTCATCGAGCCCGTCGCCGTCCGAGTCGGGGCTCAGCGGGTCGGTGCCGAAGCTGTTGACCTCCGTCCCGTCGTCGAGCCCGTCGTCGTCCGTGTCGGCGTCGGCCGGATCGGTGCCTGTGCTCGTCACTTCTTCGCCGTCGTCGAGGCCGTCCCCGTCCGAGTCCGTCGAGGTCGGGTCGGTCAGATAGGTATTCACTTCCTCCCCGTCCAGCAGCCCGTCGCCGTCCGTGTCCTTCACCATCGGGTCGCTGCCGTAGATGCTGACCTCGTCACCGTCGCCGAGGCCGTCGTTGTCGCTGTCCGTGCTGACCGGGCTCGAGCCGTGCGTCGAGACCTCCGCGCCGTCGTCGAGCCCGTCGCCGTCCGTGTCCGGCACGCTCGGATCGGAGGCATAGGTGACGAGCTCGGCATAGTCGTCCAGGCCATCGCCGTCGGTGTCCTGCAAGCCAGGGTCGGTGCCGAAGGTCTGGACCTCGGCGGTATCGTGAACGCCGTCTCCGTCGCGATCGTACGCGGCCGTGATCGGCGGCTTGCACATGATCAGCACGCGGCCGTCGGCTCCGTGCCAGTTGAGCAGACCGGTGCCGTCCCAGACAGGCGAGTTGACGCCTCCGTAGCCCGCGACCGCGGCCTCGGCCGCGTTGCCGGGCGTGCGTCCGCTCCCGGCCTCGGTGAGGTCGCCGAAGCTCGATCCGCCGCCGCCTCCCCCGCCGTACGCGGTCGCCGCGCCGCCTCCGCTGTGGCCTCCGCCGCCGGCGCCGGCGTGCGCCTGGGTGAAGTTGTCCTCGCCATTCGGCACCGCTCCGCTGTCGTCACCGCCGACGCCGCCGCCCGAGGCGACGTCGGGACCGCCGTCGACGCCGAAGGTGCCGCCGCCCGCGCCGCCGTTTCCCGCTTGCGAGTTGCCGGCGCCGCCGCCTCCTCCGGCCACCACCAGCCGCGCGCCGTCGCTGCGGACCTCCGAGCTTCCGCCGCCGCCGCCGCCGAAGTGGTAGGTGTCACCGCCGAGGGCACCGCCGAAGGCCGCGCCGTACGCGTGGCCGCCGAGGCCGCCCTGGCCGACGAAGATGTCCAGGCTGTCGGTCGGGTAGACCTCGATGTCGGCCTGGGCATAGCCGCCGCCACCGCCCGTCGAGCTGCCGCTCTCCCAGTCTCCCCAGTTGTCGCCGCCGCCGCCACCCCAGGCCTTGCCGGTGACCACGAAGCAGGCGGGCATCACCGTCGCCGCGTACTGCCCGAACGCGTCTTCCGCGTAGGTGAGCAAGGGGTCGCCGAGGGGGACGCCGTCGTACGGGTTGGTGTGCGCGGCGACCTCGTCCGCATCGGAGATGCCGTCTCCGTCGCAATCCGCGTTGAGCGGATCCGTGCCCCAGATCTCGGTCTCCTCGCGGTCGGAGAGCCCGTCGGCGTCGCTGTCTCTCACGCAGTCGTTTCGGCAGCCGTTGTCGTCGATGTCGTCGCCGTCGTCGCACTCCTCGCCCGGGTCGAGCAGACCGTCGCCGCAGACCTCGAGGCCGAGGCAATCCGCGCGGCAGCCGTCGCCGGGCTCGTTGTTGAAGTCGTCGCAGACCTCGCCGGTGTCGATCACGTTGTCGCCGCAGTGCGCTGCGACGCAGTACGTGCGACAGGCGTCGGGCCTGGTGTTGCTGTTGTCCGTCCCGTCGTCGCACTCCTCGCCCGCGGTCGCGTTGACGACGCCGTCGCCGCAGCGCCTGACCGTGCAATCCGTGTCGCAGTCGACCGACTCGCCCTCGTCGTCGCAGTCCTCGCCGCTGTCCGTCACCCCGTCACCGCAGCCGGCCAGCCGGCAGTCGGTGCGACAGGCATCGGGCGTCGTGTCGCTGTTGTCGCTGCCATCGTCACACGCCTCTTCCGTGTCGACCACGTCGTCGCCGCAGTGCGCGGCTCGGCAGTCGGTGCGACAGGCGTCGGGCTCGGTGTCGCTGTTGTCCGTCCCGTCATCGCACTCCTCGTTCGCGGTCGCGTTGACGACGCCGTCGCCGCAGCGCCTTTCTGTGCAATCCGCATTGCAGTCGACCGACTCGCCCTCGCCATCGCAGTCCTCTCCGCTGTCCGTCACCCCGTCGCCGCAGTCGGCCAGCCGGCAGTCTGTGCGGCAGGCATCGGGCGTCGTGTCGCTGTTGCCGCCGCCGTCGTCGCACGCCTCTCCCGTGTCGACCACGCCGTCGCCGCAACCGGCCAGCTCGCAGTCGCTGCGGCAGGCGTCGGGCGTCGTGTCGCTGTTGTCGCTGCCGTCGTCACACGACTCTCCGCTGTCCGTCACGCCGTCGCCGCAGCCCGCCAGCTTGCAGTCGCTGCGGCAGGCGTCGGGCTCGGTGTCGCTATTGGCGCTGCCGTCATCGCAGTCCTCCCCCTCGTCGACCACGCCGTCGCCGCAGACCGACTGATCCGGGCCGGCCTTGTCGCTTCCACAGGCCGTCGCCAGGATCGCCGCCAGCATCACGAAAACGAGCCACAGCTTCGTCCGCATCTGTCTCTCCTCTCTTCGCTCTCTCGATCTGGAGAACCCCATCTGGCTTGAGACGGGGGACATCCCCGGGGAATTCAACCCAAAGCGCTCAGTGCGGCAGGCGGATCTGGGCGGGCGCGTCGAGCCAGTTGTGGCCGTGGCCGAGCTCGCCGAACTCCGAGCGGTTCCAGCACCATAGCGTGCCGTCGCGCCTGACGCCGCAGCTCTGGCTCTGGCCAGGCGTTCCGAAGACCCAGCCCGCGCCGGGGTCGATGTGACGCATGGAGCCCCAGCAGACCAGCTGGCCCTCGCCGCGGACCGCGCACATGGCCATGATGGCCCCGCGGACGTCTCGCCAGTCGGTCTCGCTGCCCACCTGCACGGGCTCGCTGGCCGCGTCGTCCATCGCGCCGTACAGGCGCGCGCCCCAGCACCACAGGCTCCCGTCCCGGCGGATCGCGCAGGTGTTGGCGTTGCTCGTGCCCAGCCCGACCCAACCCGCGCCCGAGCCCACCTGGACCGGGCTGTGCCGCTCCTCGTTCGTGCCGTCGCCGAGCTGCCCGTCGTCGTTCTTGCCCCAGCACCACAGCGTGCCGTTGTCCTGGATGCCGCAGCTGTGCTGCCAGGCCGCGCTGACCGCGACCCAGCTCCTGGCCGTGCCGACCCGCGCCGGGGCGAAGCGCGTCTCGGTCGTGCCGTCTCCGAGCTGGCCCCGCTCGTTGACCCCGAAGCACCACAGGCTGCGGTCGGACCGGACGCCGCAGGTGTGCGTGTTGCCGGCATCGAGCGCGATCCAGTCGGCCGGTCCGTCCACCGGCAGCGGCTCGCGGTCGATCGAGGCGGGCCGGCCGCACTGCCCGCCCACGTTGACCCCCCAGCACATGGCCGCGCCGTCGGCCCTGAGCCCGCAGGCGTGCTGCAGCCCGCCGGTGACGTCGGTCCAGCCCCGCTGGCTGCCCACCCGCACCGGGCGGTCGTTGTAGAGCACGGTCTCGCCCAGGCCCGACTGACCGAGCTCGTTCGTGCCCCAGCAGTACAGGCTGCCATCGGTCCGGATGCCGCAGCTGAAGAACGGCCCCAGCCCGAGCCGGCTCCACACCTGGGTGCCGACGCGCACCGGTTCGCTCTTGTGCGGCAGGTAGCCCTGGCCGAGCTCGGCGTAGTAGTTGTTGCCCCAGCAGCGCACGTGACCGTCGCTCCGCAGGCCGCAGGAGTGATAGTTGCGCACGTCCACGTCGATCCAGTCCAGCGCTGTGCCGACCTGCCTGAGATCGGTCATCAGATCGCGCGCCCCTGCGCCCACCTCGCCGAAGGCGTTCTGGCCCCAGCAGGACAGGGAACCGTCGCTCGCCAGCGCGCAGGCGTGCACGTCGCCGATCGCCACGCGCGCGAAGCCCGCGGCGAGCAGGGCGGGCGTGTCGGCGTGGATCGCCAGGTAGGTGCTCCGGCCCCAGCACATCAGGCTGCCGTCGGTCTGGACCCCGCAAGTCGCGTTGCCGATCGCGTCGAGCTGGCTCCAGCTCGACGAGCCCACCCGGACCGGCGAGAGCGCGTCCTGGCCGTCGCCGGTCCCGAGCTGGCCCTGCCCGTTCTCGCCCCAGCACCACAGGCTCTCGTCGCTGCGGACCGCGCAGCTGTGCGAGCCGCCGGCCGCCACCGCCAGGTAGGTCTGGCCGGGGCTGACCTGCACCGGCAGCTCCTCGTCGTCGGTCGTGCCCAGGCCGAGCTGGCCCGAGCCGCCCTCCCCCCAGCACCACAGGGTCCCGCCGCTGCGGATGCCGCAGGCGTGGTCGTTGCCCAGGCCGAGATCGATGAAGTCCGCCTCCTCGCCCACTTGCGCGGGACTGCCCGGGAAGCTCCCGCACCACAGCGTGCCGGTCCCCTTCAGGGCGCAGTAGCGAAAGCGCCCGCCCTCGACCCGGGTCCAGCCGTCCGTCGCATCGACGCGCGCGGGCACGAGCTGCGAGTTGCCCCAGCACCACAGGGAGCTGTCCTCGGCCACGCCGCAGCTCACGCCCGCCGAGACCGCGATGTCGGTGTAGCGCGTCGGGATGCAGCTGGTGCCGTCCCCGGCGTAGCCCTCGTCGCACACGCAGGCGTCTCCTTCGACCGTGGTCGTGCAGGTGGCGTGGGGATCGCAGACGCCCGGACTGCCGCAGTCCGCGAGCGCGCTGCAGGTCTGGCCATCGCCGGTGTAGCCCGGATTGCACTCGCAGGTGGCCACGCCGCCTGCGTCGACGCAGCTGGCGTGGACCGAGCAGTCGATCGGCCCCGCCTGGCAGGCGTCGGCGGGCTCGCAGGTGGCGCCGTCGCCCGCGTAGCCCTCGTCGCAGACGCACAGGTAGCGGCCGCCGATGTCGATGCAGCTCGCGTGGTCGCCGCAGGCGTTGCCGGCCAGCCGGCAGTCGTCGGGGATGCAGGCCAGGCCGTCGGCCGCGTAGCCCGGATCGCATTCGCAGCTGGCCGTGCCGCCGTCGTCCACGCAGCTGCCGCGGCCCGAGCAGGTCACGCCCACGCACGGGCTCGGATCCACGCACGCGGCCGCACCGCCCGAATCGTCGCAGATCTGGCCGCCTGCCGCGCAGTCGATCTCGACCTGCCAGGCGCCGCCCGCGCAGAGCTCGACCCGGTCCTCGAAGCAGCGGCGCTCGCCGTCCGTGCACGCAGGCGTATCGACGCACGCGGCCTCGCCGCCCGACTCGTCGCAGATCTGGCCGCTCGCCGCGCAGTCGGTCTCGATCTCCCAGGCCCCGCCCGCGCAGAGCTCGACCCGGTCCTCGTAACAGCGGCGCTCGCCGTCCGCGCACGCTGGCCCCTCCGCGCACGCGGCTGCGCTGCCCGTCAACTCGCAGACCTGCCCGCTGGCCGCGCAGTCCTGCTCGAGCTCCCAGGCCCCGCCCGCGCAGCGCTCGACCCGCTC
>JAFGHH010000246.1 GCA_016930215.1 Deltaproteobacteria bacterium | reverse complement strand
CCGCCCGTGCCGCCGCCGCTGCCGCCCCACAGCGGGATCAACTCGGCGGAGCCGTACAGGTGGCCCGCGGCTCCGGCAAGCGTGGGGCCGTGGTAGCCTCCGTTGCCGCCCGTGCCGCCGCCGCCGCCGAACCCTCCTCCTCCTCCTCCTCCGCTGATCCGGTAGGTGGGGTTCCACCCGCCGTCGCCGCCGGCGCCGGGGCCCGCCCCGGCGGGCGAGCCGCCGGGTCCCGGCGCGCGGAAGGTCCGGCCGGTTCCGTCGACGAGCTGCACGGCGCCGACGAACACGGTTCCGTCGAGCGTCACGTCGTTGCAGGAGAGCAGGACCAGGGCGTGGCTGCCGGAGCCCACGACGGAGACGCCGGACGGGACGATCAGCCGGGCGAAGGAGAAGACGCCGAGCGGCGGGGCGCCGTCCGGCTGCGGCACGCGGGCGTAGCGGATGCCCTCGAGGTCGCCCTCGCCCTCGGGACGATGCTGGCGCACGTGCACCATCGTCTCGGTCCACTCGTTGATCTCGCCCGTGTCGGTTTCGAAGATCACGATCCGCGTCTCCGGCCGGACGGCCAGGTTCCGGGAGCCCGCACAGAGGAGGTCCGCGTCCGGCAGGTTGCTCGGGACGATCTGTCGGCAATGGGCCCACGGATCGTCGGAGCAGCCGAGCGGGCAGGGTTCGGTCGTGTACGAGAGGCCGTCCTCGCTGCAGAGCATCACGGCGCCCCCGGAGCACCAGCTCGTGGCCGGGGGGCACACCAAGGCATCGCCGTCGTCCGGTGCGTCGGCCGGCGTCTCGCTTCCGTCGTCGCGCGGCGGCCGGTCCTCCGCGTCGCCGGCCCCGACGCCGGTCGTCTGCAGGCCGCAGGCCGCCGGGCCGGCGAGCGCGAGGGCGAACGCGGCCGGCGGCAGGAGCCTCCAGCCCGGGCGGCGAAGATCCATCGCCCGGATCATAGCAGCCGTGCGCCGCATGGGAAGCCGCGACGCTACGCCGTCCGGCGCAGGGGCGGGTAGACCAGCAGAATGACGACGGAGGCCAGCAACACCACGCCCGCGCCGACGGCGATCGTGAGCGGCTCGCCGACGGCGTCGGCCGCGGCCCCGGCGGCCAGCGCGCCGAGCGGCAGGAAGCCGAAGAAGGCGAACGAGTAGATGGCCATCACGCGGCCGCGGAACGCGTCGTCGGAGAGGGTCTGCAGCAGCGCGTTGGCGAGGCTGAACACCAGCACCAGCGCCGCGCCGTAGCCGCACAGGGCGGCGTACGAGGCGAGCGGATGACGGCTCGCGGCGAAGGCGAGCAGTGCCAGCGGCAGGGCGAGGGAGCCGGCGGTGAGCAGCAGGCCGCGGAAGCGGAAGCGGCCGAGCGAAGCGACGACGAGCGCGCAGACCAGGGCGCCGAGCCCGCGCGACGACTGCAGCCAGCCGTGCGTCGCCGCGTCGCCGTGCAGTACCCGCACCGCCCAGGCCGGCAGCAGGTTCACGAACGAGAAGCCGAACACCGTGACCACCAGCGCGAACAGGACCAGCACCAAGAGCGTGCGCCGGTGCACCACGTAGCGCAGCCCGTCCCGCAGCTCTCCCAGCGCCGTTCCGGACCGCGTCGCGGCGGGCAGCGGCGCGAGCCGCATCCGCAGCAGCGCGCCGAGCACCGCCAGGAAGGAGACGGCGTTGATCGAGAAACACCACCCCGGCCCGATCGCCGCGTAGATCCCGCCGCCCACGGCGGGCCCGAGCGTCGTGGCGGAGTTGAACATCAGCGAGTTGAGCGCGATCGCGTTCGTGACGTCGCGGCGACCCACGAGGTCCGGCACGATCGCCTGTCGCACCGGCGCGTCGAACGCGTTGGCCGCGCCGAGGCCGAAGGCGAACAGCAGCAGGTGCCAGGGGCGGACCCAGCCGCCGAAGGTCAGGCCCGCCAGCGCCGCCGACAGGACCAGCATCGCGACCTGCGTGGCCAGCAGCAGCCGCCGACGGTCGAGCCGGTCGGCCAGCGTCCCGGCCCAGAGCATGAACAGCCACGACGGGGCGCCCGCGGCGAACGCCACGTAGCCCAGGTACGAGGACGAGTGTGTCAGCTCGAACACCAGGTACCCGAGGGCCGCGGACTGCATCCAGGTACCGAACAGCGAGACGAGCTGTCCGCCGAACCACAGGCGGTAGTTGCGGTGCCGCAGCGAGGCGAACGTCCGGCGCCAGCCGGCCGGCGCGTCCTCGACGGCGACGCCCAGCGACCCCGGCGCCGGGTCGGCGCCCGGAGGCGGCGGGAGCGACGCGGTCAACCGACGCTCCGCTCCGCTCCCCGCTCGCCCTCGAGGCGCAGCCCGTGCGGGATCGGCCAGCCGTCGAAGTGCAGCGCTCCGGATTCGTCCGCGGCGATCCGGCCCGCGGCCAGCCACTCCACGGTTCGCGGGAAGACGACCCAGTCGCCGTCCCGCTTCAGACGTTCCTGGTGTTCGGCCGCGAGCCGCCGAACGGCGTTGCGGTCCGCGGCGTCGAACCCCGCCGGCCGCTCGATCGGCACCGGCGGCGAGATCGCCAGCAGTCGGCCGCCGTCGACCACCGGCTCGACGATGTGCGTCGTCGATCGCAGCTCGCGCTCGCCCGCCAGGATCGCATCGCGTACCGCGCGGTCGCCGGTGTAGCGCCGCCGCCCGTCGCGTTCCAGCGACAGGTCGGCGGGATGGACGTTGATGCCGAGGAACGCCTCGAGCAGCGGCGCGGTGGCGACGCTCATGTAGCCGGCGTACGCGGCGGCGGTGG
>JAFGHH010000004.1 GCA_016930215.1 Deltaproteobacteria bacterium | reverse complement strand
GGCCACCACATCGACATCGCCCACTGGGCGCTCGGCCTCGACCATACGGGGCCGGTCTGGGTCGAGGGCGTCGGCGAGTTCCCGAGCGACGGGCTCTACAACACGCCGACCGGCTACCGGTTCGAGTGCAAGTATGCCGACGGGCTGACAATGTCCGTTGCGGACACCGGCAAGCTGGAGATGGGCACCCGCTGGTACGGCGACCGCGGCTGGATACACGTGAACCGGCAGGCGCTGACCGCCGAGCCCGGGAAGCTGCTGGATGAGCGGATCGGCCCGGGCGAGGTGCGGCTCTACGAGAGCAACGACCACTCGGGCAACTTCCTCGACTGCATCCGCAGCCGCCGCCAGACCGTCACCCCGGCCGAGACCGCCCACCGCTCGATCAGCGTGGCGCTGCTCGGCGAGATCGCCATGCGCACCGGCCGCCGCATCCGCTGGAATCCCGAGACCGAGGAGATCATCGGCGACCCCGCCGCGTCTTCGCTTCTCGGCCGCGCCTACCGCGAGCCCTGGCACCTGTAACGCAAACCGCGAGGACCCCCAAGTGCGCCGCAGGAACACGACCGCCGCCCGCCTTGCCGCCGCCCTCATCCTGTGCCTGAGCCTGGCCGGCCTCTGTGCCCGGTGCCTTGCCGCCGGGCTCACCAAAGACGAGGTGGCCGCCATCGTCCGCCACGATCAGGCTGGCAGCCGGGCCGTCCTCGCGGAGATCGAGTCACGCCTGCGCGCGGCCTACCCGGACCAATATGCGCCGTTCGAGGCGGACCTGCTCCGCGCGCTGGCCGATCCGGCCCTCACCGCCGGCGGGCGCGAGTTCGTCTGCCGCAGCCTCGCGCGCATCGGCACGGCCGGCAGCGTGCCGGCGCTCGCCGCCTTGCTGCCGGGACCGGACGCGTCGCACCTGGCGCGCTATGCATTGCAGCAGATCGAGGGCCCCGAGGCGTCCGCCGCTCTGCGGGCTGCCCTGTCCATCGCGGACGAGCGGCTGCTGACGGGCGTGATCGGCTCGGTAGGGGAGAGGCGCGACGGGCAGGCCGTGCCGCGGCTCGCCGAACTGCTCGCGGGCGCGAGCCCCGACGTCCGCGCCGCGGCACTCGCAGCCCTCGGCCGGATCGCTAGTGCGGACGCAGCCCGCGCGCTGCGCGGCGCCGACGTGCCCGACGCGCTGTCGGCGCAGTGGGCGGACGCCTACCTTTCCTGCGGCTGCGGCCTGCTCAAGTCGGGCGATACCGACGCCGCAGAGCGCATCTTCCGCGAACTGCAGCGGGGCGACGGGCCGGTGCGCACGGCCGCCCTCATCGGCCTCGCCGGCGCCGACCGCGAAGGGGCGGTCCCCATGCTGGTCGAGTCGCTCCGTTCCGAGGACGCCGGGCTGCGCAAGACCGCCGCCAAGCTGCTGGTCGAGATACCGGGCAGCGACGTGACCCTTGCCCTCACCTTGCAGATCGGCGACCTGGCGCCCGACACGCAGGTGGCACTGCTCGCCACGCTGGCCGAACGCGGCGACCGCGCCGCGGCCGACCGGGTCGTCCCGCTGCTGACGGGCACGCCGAAGGAGGTCCGCATAGCCGCCCTCCAGGCGCTCGGAACGGTCGGGACGGCGGACAGCGTGGCGGCGCTGGCCGGAGCGGCGGCCGCCCGCGGCGACGTCGCTGACGCGGCACTCGCCAGCATGGTGCGGCTCAGCGCGGACGGTACGGAGCAGACGATGATCGACCTGCTGCCCGGGTCCGGCGCGGCCGTGCAGGCCGCCCTCATCGCGGCGCTGGCCGAGCGCGGCAGCATCGCGGCCGTCCCCGCGCTGCTCGCCATCGCCGAGCGGGGCGAGGTGCGCGTGCGCCGGGAGGCGCTCAGGGCGCTGGCCCGGCTGGCCGGGCCGGGCGACCTGCCCGCAGTCCTCGGCGTCCTTGTGCGCGCGGAGAACCCACAGGTCCGCGCGGCCGCCGGCAACGCGGCGGTCGCCGTCTGCCGCCGGTTCGGCGACCGGGAAGAGGCCGCCGCCCCCGTCCTCGCGCAGTTGCGCGGGGCCGACCGGGCGACGCGCGAGGCCCTGCTCGGCGTGCTCGGGCAGGTCGGCGGCACGTCGGCACTGAACGCCGTCCTCGACGCCGGCGGGCGCGACGCGCCCACGCGCGACGCCGCCGTGCGCGCCCTCTGCGATTGGCCCGATGCGGAGGCGGCCGACGCGCTGCTCGGACTGGCTCGGGACGCCGACAGCCAGGTGCACCGCGTGCTCGCGCTGCGGGCGTTCGTCCGCGTGGTCGGGCTGGCCGACGACCTGCCGGCGCCGGAGACCGTGCGGCTGCTCGGGCAGGCGATGGAGGCAGCCGAGCGGCCGAGCGAGCGGATGGCCGTCCTCGGCGGGATCGCGAAGGTGGCCGACCCGGCGGCGCTCGAGTTCGCCCGGCGCTACGCGGCCGACCGCAGCCTGGCGGCCGAGGCGCAGACGGCCGCGGTGGCCGTGGCGCTCGCCATCAGCGGGGCGCACGCCGACGAGGCCCGCGCCGCGCTCGAAGCCGTCCGCGACGACCCCGCGAACGACCGGCTTGCCCAGGCGGCGGCGGACGGGCTCAAGTCGCTGGCCGGCTGCGAGGACTTCATCACCGCGTGGCTGGCGGCCGGACCGTACAGCCGGGAAGGCTCGGACGGGCGGGCGCTGTTCGACGTCGAGTTCGCGCCGGAGTCGGGCGGGCCGGTTG
>JAFGHH010000245.1 GCA_016930215.1 Deltaproteobacteria bacterium | reverse complement strand
GCAGAAGAAGCAGATCCAGGAAGGAGCTACACGCTATGCGTCAGCGAATGCGGGCAAGAAGATCTCATCAAGCGCGGGCGCGAACACGTGAGCAGCAGCAACGGACTGACGCGTCCCGTGGACGAAGTCACGGTGGTCAGCAGATAGCCCGTCACGTCGCAGATGGCGTCGGGAGACAGCACCTGACACTCGACCACCTCGTCGCGCGCCCTCGTGAAACGCGCGAAGGGCGGCGGATAGTCCGTCAACGTCCCGGCGTCCCAATCGGCTTCTGCGTAGGTGAGAAGACCGTCGCGCTCGATCCGGATCCCTTGCGCGATGCCGAACGCATCGAGTTGCACGGAACCGGTCCAGTCGCAGAACAGCCACCAGCCCGGGAGTCCCGGGTCGAGGTTGCCTTCCTCCTCGACGACGCACCCCGTGGACAGAATCGCCGCCGCCAACAGCACCAGCCCCGTCCCGAACCACCGCTTTCTTCGCGCCATCTCGGCTCCCTCCTTCTCGTCCCACGCATCATGGTGGGACCGATGAGAGGCGCCGAGATGCCGGAACCGGGCCACACGCGATGGCAGGGGATCCGGGAGGTTGGCCCGTCGCTCATCCCCTGCGGAAGCGTCCGCAACCGTTCTCCAACGGTTCGCACCCCCGTCGACCCATGCGCCATCGGACCGCGTGCGCGCCGGACCACGCGGCGGGGCGCCCGCCGCCCCGATGACGGCGCCCCGGAAGGCCTCGACTCATCCTAGCTCCGTTCCGCGGCCACGATCCGAAGCCTGTCCCGCTCCTCCTGCTTCGTCAAGTCGT
This sequence comes from Deltaproteobacteria bacterium, assembly GCA_016930215.1. Classification (GTDB taxonomy): domain Bacteria; phylum Myxococcota_A; class Polyangia; order DRWM01; family JAAZOP01; genus JAAZOP01. The sequence goes on along the minus strand of JAFGHH010000245.1, from coordinate 15,996 downwards.
GAGTCCCCCGGCGGCGGTCGGCGGCGGACGGGTTGTCGGCGGCGGACGGGGGTGGCTTGCGGGGGGCGTCGCGGTTTGGCAGCATGGTCGGGATGGGGCGGCGGCAGCGCGACACGGAGCCTCCGGGGTTTTCCGAGACCGACCCGATGTCGGCCGCGGGGGAACTGGTCCGCGCGGCGGGCGACCACGGCGGGGCGTCCGCGCTGGCGCTGGCCTGGCGGCCGGCCGACGTTCCGGCCGCGGATCGGATGCGGCTGCGGGGCCGCGTGCGGGTGGGTCGCGCGCCGACGGCGAGCTGGCCGATCGCGGACCGGCGGCTGTCGAGCGCGCACTTCGAGGTACTGATCGGGGGCGGGAAGGCGGCGGTCCGCGACCTGGGCAGCCGCAACGGGACGTTCGTCAACGGCGTGCGGCTCGGCAGTCCCCGTCCGCTGCTCGACCAGGACGTGATCCGCGCCGGCCGTTGCGTATTCGTCTACGTCGCCGACGCCTCGACGATGACGCTCGAGGTGGGGGTGGTCGACGGGGCCCACGGGATGGCCGGTCCGTTCCACTCGGCGGTCCTGCTCGAGCACGTGGCGGACGCGGTGCGCACCGGTCGGCACCTGCTGCTGGAGGGCGAGACGGGGGTCGGCAAGGAGCTGGTGGCGCGGGCCGTGCATCGGCTCGGTCACGCGGGGCGGCCGTTCGTGGCGCACAACTGCGCCGCGTTCGCCTCGAGCGAGGACGCGGAGACGGCGCTGTTCGGCGTGGTGCGCGGGGCGTTCACGGGTGTGGAGCCGCGGGCGGGGCTGCTCGAGCGCGCCCACGGCGGCGTGCTGTACCTCGACGAGCTGCCCAACCTGCCGTTGCGGGTGCAGCGGTCGTTGCTGCGGTTCGCCGAGGACGGCGAGTACGCGCGGATCGGCGATGCCACCCGGCGGCGGGCGCAGGTGCGCCTGCTGCTGGGCACCAATCGGCCGGTGGCCGCGGCGGTGGACGGCGGGGTGCTGGCGCACGACCTGGTGGCGCGGACGCACCGTCTGTTCGTCCCGCCGCTCGGCCGGCGCCGCGCCGACGTGCCTTCGATCTTCCTCGCCGGGCTGACGCTGGAGGCGCTCCGCGCGGGTCTCGACCCGGAGAGCTGCGCCGCGGCGCTCAATTCCGACGCCGTCGAGGCGATGACGCTGAGCGACTTCGAGGGGCACAACGTGCGCTTCCTGCAGGACCTGGCGGCGGCGGTGTGCGTCCGGCTGGCGTTGACGCCGGTCGAGGACTGGCCGCGGATGGCGGCCGGCGTGTTTCTCGAGCGGTTCTTCGGGTCGCCGGTCTTGGCGCGCTACGCGCAGGCCGTGGGTGCGGTGGAGCCGCCGGTGCGGGTTTCGCCGTACGAGGCGAACCGCGAGGCGATCCTGCAGGCGTACGGCGAGTGTGGGGGAAGCCTGTCGGCGATGGAGTCGGCGTTGCGGGAGCGGGGGTTGGCGGTGCACCGGCGCTGGCTGGCCGAGTTCCTGGACCGCTGGGGCGTGCGCAAGCGGCGTGCGCGGCGCAAGGCGCCGTAGGCTACATCACGGCTTCGGGCGGCGGCGGGTCGTCGGGGTTGCCGGCGTTGGTCAGCGGGATGCGGATCAGGACCCAGGCGATCACGACGAACACGGCCAGGCTGACGAGGTAGGACGGCTGGGCGAACACGCCGGGCAGTCGCAGCTCGAAGAAGGCCAGTGCGGCGATGCAGAGGCCCATCAGGGCCTCGCCGGCGATGAAGCCGGAGGCGAGCAGCATGCCGGTGTTGGTGGAGCGGATGGTCTGGGCCTTGTTGAAGCCCGACTTGCCGATGGCGAAGTCCGTCAGCCAGCGGATGACGCCGCCGACGAAGATGGCGAAGGTGGTCTCGAGCGGCAGGTACATGCCGACGGAGACGAGCATCGGGGACTTGACCTGGAGGCAGATCATGGCGACCGCCATCAGCATGCCGACGATGATCAGCGGCCAGGCCATTTCGCCGCCGACGATTCCCTGGGCCAGGAGGGCCATCAGGCCGGCCTGGGGCGCGGGGAGGGCCTTGCCGCCGAAGCCGAGCCCGCCGCTGTTGACGTCGGCGGTGTGGAGCACGAGCAGCGGGACGAACATCACGGCGGCAGCGGCGACGATGCCGATCATGTCGCCGCCCTGCATCTTCCACGGCGTGCCGCCGAGGATGTGGCCGACCTTGAGGTCCTGCAGCATCTCGCCGGCGACGGCCGCGGCCACGCAGATCACGGCGGCCACTCCGAGCGCCGCGGCGACGCCGGCGACGCCGGTCATGCCCAGCACGACCATCAGCAGCGCCGCGATCACCAGGGTCGAGACGGTCAGGCCCGAGATCGGGTTGTTGCTCGACCCGATCATCCCCACCAGGTAGCCGGAGGCCGCCGAGAAGCCGAAGCCGGCCACGACCATCACCAGCGCCGCCACGAGCGCGGCGACCGGGGAGCTGGAGAAGTACCAGTACAGGCCGAACGTCGCCACGGAGGCCACGCCGATGCCGGGCAGCACGATCCGCAGGCTCAGGTCGCGGTCGACCCGCTGCGTCGCCGCGCCGCCGCCGGCCTTGGTCGCGTCGGTGAACGAGCGTTTCAGGCCGGCGTAGAGGTTCTTGCGCATCTTGAACAGCGTGAAGCAGGCGGCGACGAGCATGCCGCCGATGGCGATCGGGCGGACCATGAACTTCCAGGTGGCGTAGGCCAGCGCGACCCAGTCTCCCTCGGCGACCGGCGTACCGTTCTCCAGCGCCATTCCGCGGGCCACGTCGTCGCCGAGGAAGTACAGCAGCAGCGGGACGAGCAGGCCCCAGGCCAGCAGGCCTCCGGCGAAGTTCAGCGCGGCGACCCGGGGTCCGATGATGTAGCCGACGCCGATGTACGCCGGGCTGACCCCCGGGCCGGTCAGCAGTGCTCCGCCGCCGCCGGAGACCTTGCCCAGCGTCGAGGTTCCGGCGGTGAGGGTCACCGCGGACTTGCCGAAGTGGACGAACCTCTCCCAGCTCGTCGCCCACAGCTTGTAGGCGCCGCCGAGCTGGATGATCGCGCCGCCCATCATCGCGCCGAACAGGAACTTCGAGCCGCTGCCGCCCGAGCGGCCGACGAGGTGGATTCCGGCGGCCGCCTTCGACTCGGGGAACGGCAGGTCCGGGTCCTCGACCAGCGGCCGGCGCAGGATGGCGACGAACAGGATACCGATGAAGCCCCCGAGCGCCATGATCGCCGTGGCCTCGAGGTAGTGCGTCATCGTCCCGAATTCCGTCCAGATCCCGGCGATCAGGAAGGCCGGGATGGTGAACACGGCGCCCGCCGCCACCGACTCGCCGATCGAGCCGATGGTCCGGGCCATGTTCTCCTCGAGGATGTTCCCCTTGAGGGCGCGGAGGATGGCCAGGGCGATGACGGCCGCCGGGTAGGTGGCGGCGATCGTCATGCCGGCCTTGAGGCCGAGGTAGGCGTTGGCCGCCCCGAGCACGACGCAGAGGATCAGGCCGAGGACCACGGCCTTGATCGTGAACTCCGGCATCGATTGGTCGCTCGGAATGTACGGCTTGTGTCCGCCCTCGCCGCCTGCGTTCTCTTCGGCCATCTTGGAACACCTCCGGTTGGGGGGTGACGCGCTGGTCCCGATCAGGTTTCAGTGGGCGATACTGGATTCGAACCAGTGACTTCCACCGTGTGAAGATGGCACTCTACCGCTGAGTTAATCGCCCGCCATCGGGGCGGTTTCTACCCTGCCGGCGGGATGGAAATCAACCCTTTCCTCGTGGTAGGCAGGCTCGATGACGAGTCCCCTGGCCCGGCGCGTCCTGTCCGGCGAGCGCAACGCGGTGGCGCGAGCGATCCGGCTGCTCGACGACCGCGAGCCGGCGGGGGCGGAGGTGCTGCGCGAGTTGTGGTCCGCCGCGGCCGGGGCGCGGGTGGTCGGCGTCACCGGCCCGCCCGGGGCCGGCAAGTCGACCCTGGTCGATTGCCTGATCGAGGCGTTCCGGGCGCGCGGCGAGCGGGTCGGGGTGGCCGCGGTCGATCCCTCGTCGCCGTTCACCGGCGGCGCGATCCTCGGCGACCGGATCCGCATGCAGCGCCACGCCGCCGACGACGGCGTGTTCATCCGCTCGCTCGCCACCCGCGGCCACCTCGGCGGCCTCTCCGCCTCGACCCTGGACGTGCTCGCCGTGCTCGCCGCCGCCGGCTTCCGCACGCTGATCCTGGAGACGGTCGGTGTCGGCCAGGACGAGGTCGAGGTCAACCGCGTGGCGGACAGCGTGCTGCTCGTCGTGGCTCCGGGCGCCGGCGACGCCGTCCAGACGCTCAAGGCGGGGGTGATGGAGATCGCCCACGTCTTCGCCGTCAACAAGGCCGACCAGCCGGGCGCGGACCAGGTTGCGCGGGACATCGAGCAGCTCCTGGCGTACCGCGAGCATGGTCCCGGCCGGGCCGACCCCGGCGCGGCGGCGGGTTGGATTCCGCCCGTCGTGTCCTCGGTGGCCGTCGAGGGGCGCGGGATTCCCGAGTTGCTCGAGGCGCTGGACCGCCACGCCGGCTGGCTGCGGAGCAGCGGCGAGGAGCGGCGTCGGCACCGCGAGCGGGCCCGGGTGGCGATCGTCGAGCAGCTCCGCGGCCGCCTCGACGACGCGCTCGACGCCCGCCTTCCGGGGCGGCTCGACGAGGCGGCGGCCCGCGTGGCCGACGGCGCGTCCGACCCGCACGCCGAGGCCGAGGCGTTGTGGGCGGAGCTCAGCTCCTGAGGAACTCCGTGCTCTCGTCGAGGATCCGCGGGACGGAGGCCATCAGCGAGTGGTCGTCGTCCAGCAGGACGAGCCGCACCTGCGGGTTGTCGGCCGCGAACCGCTCGGACAATCCGCACGGCACGACGTCGTCGCGGGTGCCGTGGAAGACCAGCACCGGGCAGGCCGGGGCCCGGGTGAGCGCCCCGTGCCGACGCGCGTCGCGCACCAGGTCGAAGGAGATCCGTTCCTTGCGCTGCGTCTCGTGGTGGTCCAGGAGGGTCCAGCCCGTGCGCTCCCAGTCCGCCATCTCGGTCGCGGACATCCAGCGCGGCCAGGAGACGGGGAAGTCGAGCGCCGGGGCCATGGCGACGACGGCGGCGACCGGGTGTCGCAACGCGTGGGTCAGTCCGAGGTAGCCGCCCATCGAGGAGCCGACGACCGCGTAGGGGCGGCCCGGTGGCGCCGCGCACCCAGCTGCGGCCAGGGCCCGGGTCAGCGTCAGGCGGGAGAAGTCGCCGTCGTCGAGCCGCGGGATGGCCACGCGGGCGCCGAGCGGTTCGAGCCGTTCGGCGAAGGCGCGGGCCTTGGCGGACCCGGGGCTCGATGCGAAACCGTGGAGGTACAGTACGTCCGGCACGCGCCGTGTGGTGGTCATCGTCGCTCCGTCCGCCGTGCGCCCCGCCGTCGGCGGACCGCCGCATCGTAGCTCCGCGGCCGTGCGGTGTGCTAGGGATCGCGCGTCATGCATCCCCGGCTGCGCTGTGCGTTGTTCGACATCGATGGAACGCTCGTGTCGATGCGCGGCGCCGGGCCGCGGGCGATGGACGCGGCGTTCGAGCGGCTGACCGGCATCCCGCAGGCGTTCCAGGGCGTGTCGATGGCCGGCCGGAGCGACCGGGCGATCACGGAGAGCGCGATCCGGCGGCTGTTCGAGGCGGGCCGCGAGGTGCCGCGGGACGAGGCGTTCCACCGCCGGTTCACCGAGGCCTACCTCGCGGAGCTGGCGCACGAGGTCTGGAAGCCCGGTCCGACGGCCTGTCCCGGCGTCCTGTGCACGCTCGACCTGCTGGAGCGTCGCGGCGTCATGCTGGCGCTCGGCACCGGCAACTACGCCGGTGCGGCGCGGATCAAGCTCGAGCGGTTCGGGTTGTGGTCGCGGTTCGTCTTCGGCGGGTTCGGCGACGACACCTGCGAGCGCGTCGAGGTGATCCGGCGGGCGGCGGCCGAGGCGCGGCGGCGGTGCGGCTGCGGTCCGGAGGGGCTGCTCGTGATCGGCGATACTCCGGGCGACATCGCGGCGGCGCGGGCGGTGGGCGCGCCGGTGCTGTCGGTCGCCACCGGCCCGTACGCCGCCGAGGAGCTGGAAGGTCACCGGCCGGACCGGCTCGTCCCCACGCTGCTCGACGCGTTGGCCGCGGGCCTCTGGACGTGAACGGCGCTACGGATAGGTCAGGCAGTAGACCGGGTGGGATTCGACGACGAACGCACCGGCGGAGTGGCTGCCGGGCATCACGACCTGCGTGGGAGGCGGGATCGCCGGCATCGTGTCGTCGTACGGCGGGCAGAAGCGGTCCGGTACCGGCGCCTCGAGCCCCGACCACTGCAGGTTGACCCAGCCCCAGCCGCCGGGCTCGACCCGGTCCTCCCACGGCGGCCGGTCCCACCACGGGCCGGAGAGCTCCCAGGGCGGGCGGTCCATCGCGTACTCCTCCCCGCCCCCGTCGAGGGCCCGCCAGGTGGGCGCGCCGAGCGTGAAGCCGGTCAGCGGAACGGCCGAGTGGTTGCCGAACCCGCCCATCATGTCCACGGACGTGAGCTGCATCGGCGTGAGCATCCGGTGGCCGTCGGTGCGTCCCAGGCTCGCCTCGACCCCGGTGTGGCACGCCAGCGTCACCTCGGGCGGCCAGCGCCACCCGCCGCTGCGGTTGCACGAGCCGCGGAACGCCCCCAGCGGCGTCACGCCGTGGTACTCGATGCCGAACACCTCGACCCGCTCCGTGCCCGCGCACGCCGCCAGCTCCTCCGCGTTCGCCTCCGCCTCCACGACGACCTGCCACAGGTGCGACCCGGTGGGCTCGGCCTCGGCCGTCCGGATCACCGTCTCGCCGCGGTAGACGGTCACCGCGTCCAGCCGGACGCAGCGGAGGTCGTAGTCGCCTTCGGGCCGCGTGACGTCGAAGGCGTAGCGCACGCGGTTGCCGCCGCCCGGCACGTCCCGCGAGAGGTCGACCACGGCGCCGTGGCAGTACGAGGTCAGCTCGGTCGTGTCGTCCCAGACGCAGTCGGGATCGGCGTCCGCATCCGCCTCGGCCTCGCCGGGCGCGTCGGCGTCGGCTTCCGTCCCGCCGTCCGCCTCGGCCTCGCCGGGCAGCTCGTCGGGCACGTCGGCGGGGACGTCCGCGTCGGCGTCCGCCCCGCCGTCGCCGGGCGTATCGGTCTGGGCGGGCGAGTCGTCTCCGCATCCCGCAGGAATTCCCGCCGCGAGCAGCAGTCCCCCGAGCAACCCGAAGGTGACCGGAGCGTGCCTCATGCCGTCCCTCCTCCGCGTGGCGCCCCCGGGCGGGGCTGCGCTCGCTTTCGAGCTTGGTTGCCGGTCGGCCCTGGCGCGTTCGGATGCGATCCCGTGCCGCCCCGGTCCACGGCCCGAGCGTAGCACGACCCGCTGCCGCGACCAGGCGGGGCGCCGGTCGCCCGGGAGACGGTTCGTCGGGCCTTGCGCCGGAGGTCGGGCGTTCGGCCCGGGAGCGGGGCGTCAGCGCACGGCGCAGGTGCCCCCGCGGAACCCGCACTCCTTCCGGCGGCGGCCCGGAAGCCGGGACGGGACTCGTCAACTCCGGCGCCCGCAGGTAGGATGAGGCATGCGTTGGATCATCGGATGGGCGATCGGATGGGCCGTGCTCGGTTGCGGGGACGACGACGGCGGACCGGTGGATACGGCCGGCGAGGACGTCGCCGCCTTCGAGGACGGGGCGGAGGACGCGTCGGCCGGCGACGATGCGCCCGCCACGGACGACGCGCCGCCGGCCGAGGACGCGGCGGAGACGACCGACCACGTCGGCCCCGGCGAGCCCGACGAGTGCCTCGCGCCGGGCGCCGACTGGGTCTTCTGCTCCTCGTTCGAGGAGGGCGATTTCGGCGTCTGGGACGACTACGACGGCAACCCGCCGGAGACCAACGTGCTGCTCGAGGACCCCGGCCCGGCCGGCCTGGCCGGCAACCACGTGGCGCGGCTGCGCGTGCCGCCCGGCCGCGGCGGCGCCGACCTGGTGAAGGTGCTGCCCGGCGAGTACGACCGGCTGTACGCCCGCTGGTACGTGCGGTGGGAGCCGGGCTACGACTTCGACGCCCCGAACCACGGCGGTGGGCTGCATGCCGGCAGCCGCGACTACCTCGGCCGCTCCGACTACCGGCCCGACGGCACCGACTGGTTCGGCGCGTGGCTCGAGCCGGTCGCGATTCCGGCCTACGGCCACGTGCTGAACGTCTACTCGTACTACCGCGGCATGTACATGGACTGCGCCGACCCCTCCGGCTCCTGCTGGGGCGACCACTTCCCGTGCATGGTCGACGAGGGCGCGACGTACTGCGAGCGGCCGGAGCACCGCGAGACGACGGTGCCCCCCGACCTGGAGACGGGCCGGTGGTACTGCCTCGAGCTGCTCGTGGACGGCGGCACGCCTTCGGCCACCGAGGCCGGCGCCGGCGGGACGCTGGATTGGTGGATCGACGGCCTCGAGATCGGGCCCTGGACCCCGCTGTGGTTCCGCACGACGGCGGAGTTGCGCCTGACCATCCTGTGGTTGAGCCTGTTCCACCACGAGGAGCACAGCGTCGAGGGGCTGTACCTCGACAACGTCGTGGTCGGCACCAGCCGCATCGGCTGCCTGGGGGATTGAGCGCCGCGTTCGTGCACGGCTCGACGTCGCAGCTCGGCGTCGGTGGTCGACGGGTCTCCAACAGGCTATAATCCTTCTCCCGTGCCGCCGCGAACCCACCGGACGCCGCTCGCCCTGCTCGCGGGGCTCGCCCTGGGCTGCGGCGCGGAAGGCAGCGCGGACGACGCGGAGGCGGGCGATGCTCCGCTGGAGGGGCGGTCGGAGGAGTCGGCGGCCGATGCGGATGCGGACGGCGACGTCGCCGACGTCGGGGACGCCGCCGATGCCGGCGACGTGTGGGACGCGCCGTTCCCGCCCAGCGAGAACCTCGGCCGCGACATCCTGCACATCGACCTGGTGATCGACCTCGCGGCCTTGTCGGGCACGGCCACGATCCTCGTGGCGCCGTCGTCCGCGCCGGGGGCCTCGTTCGAGGCGGGCGGGCTCGACGTCCGTTCGGTGACGGGGCCGGCCGGGCCGTGCGAGTTCGTCGTCGTCGACGGCCGGCTCGACGTCGGCCTTCCGGCGTCCGTGGAGGCGGCGCTGGTCGTGGAGTACGGGTTCCTGTACCAGGTCGACTTCGAGGGGTTGTCGCGGCGGGGCTACGTGCTGGACTGGCCGAACCACTGCGGCAACGTGTTCCCCTGCCACTCGCATCCCACCGAGGGCCAGACGTTCACGTTGGAGGTGCTCGGCGTGCCTCCTCCCGACGCCGCGGTCTACGCGGCCGAGTTGTCGGCGGACGCGCCGTCGTACCAGTTGTCGTGGGCGATGGGGCAGTTCATCCACCAGGAGGTCGGGACCACGACGGCCGGCACGCGGCTCGTGGTCTGGACCGTGGCGGGTCGCGAGACGGCCGCGGCCGAAGGGATGGCGGACCTCCCCGCGGTGTTCGACTGGTACGAGCGGACGCTCGGTCCGTATCCGTTCGGGGACCTCGTGGGTGCCGTGGCGGTGAACTGGCCGCCCACGGCCTACGGGGGGATCGAGCATCATCCGTACTGGCACGTGTCGCGCTTCGCGATCGGCGACCGATTGGTGCACGTGCACGAGGCGGCGCACGGCTGGTTCGGCGACGGCGTCCGGATCGCCCGCTGGGAGGATCTGGTGCTCTCCGAGGGCACGGTCTGCTATCTCGCCGCCCGGGCGTTGGGGCAGACGGTGGGGCCCGAGGCCGAGGCGGAGACGTGGGCCGACTACGAGGCGGAGCTGGCGGCGATCGTCGCGGGCTCCGACCGCGTGGCATGGCCCGACGAGCTGACCGATCCGGTCGAGCTGGAGGAGTTCCTGTTCTCGCGGTCGCCGTACATGAAGGGTGCGATGTTCTATCGCGCGGTGGCCGAGGAGGTCGGCGCGGCGGAGCTGGACCGGGTGCTGGCCGCGTTCTTCGCCGCCCACGCGGGGCGGGCGGCGGGCATGCAGGACATGCTGGACCGGATTGCCGCGGAGACCGGGTTCGACCCGACGGTTCTGGCCGACGGCTGGCTGCGCAGCCTCGGCAGCCCGGCGCCCTGACCCGGGCCGCGGGCCCTACTTCACGTCGAGCAGCTGGACGACGAAGACCAGCGTCGAGTTCGGCGGGATGACCGGCGGGAAGCCGCGCGTGCCGTAGGCCAGTTCCGGCGGGATCGTCAGCCGGCGCTTGCCGCCGACCTTCATCCCGGCGACCCCCTGGTCCCAGCCCTTGATCACCTGGCCGGCGCCGAGCTGGAACGAGAACGGTTGTCCGCGGTCCAGGCTGCTGTCGAACTTGCTGCCGTCGGTCAGCGTGCCGGTGTAGTGCACGGACACCGTCTTGCCCGCCGCCGCCTCGGCCCCCGTGCCGACCTCGAGCTCCTCCACGTTCATCGCCATGCGCGTCCTCCTCGCCCGGTCCCTCCGTCGATGACGCCGACCGGACCGGGACCCCGAGCCTTGCCCGAAGGCGGCCGGTGCGTCAACCCGCGAAGGCGTCGAGCGCGAGCCGCGGACGGCAGTCCGGCGCGTCGTGCAGTCCGGCGCGTCGAGCCGCCGGCCGGCGGGTCGTGGTACGCTCGCGGCCGGAGGGAAGTGATGCGAACGACCGAAGGCCGAGCGCTGCTGTGGTGGTGGGGTCTGCTGTTCGCCTGCGGTTGTCCCGCGGGCGGCGCCGTTCCGTCCGCTCCGCCGCCGCCACAGGCCCCGCTGGCCGAACGGCTTGCGGCGCTGGAGCCGTGGGTCGAGCAGGCGATGGCCGACTGGAACGTGCCGGGTCTGGCGCTGGCCGTGGTGTGCCGGGACGAGGTGCTGTGGCTGCGCGGCTTCGGCGAGCGGCGGCTGGGTTCCGGGGAGCCGGTCGGCCCGCGCACCGTGTTCGCCATCGCCTCCAACACCAAGCCGTTCACGGCCACGGCGCTCGGGCTGCTCGTCGCCGACGGGACGCTCGACTGGGACGACCGGGTGGCCGAGCGGCTGCCCGGCTTCATGCTGCACGACCCCGCGGTCGCGGCGGAGCTGCGGCTGCGCGACCTGCTGTGCCACCGCGCCGGCTACGCGACCTTCGCGGGCGACCTGATCTGGATCGGGTCCCGGTTCGACGGGGCCGAGGCCTTGCGGCGGGCCGCGGGCGTCGAGCCGGCCTGGGGCGTGCGCTACCGCTACGGCTACTCCAACCTGATGTTCCTCGCCGCCGGCGCCGTCCTCGAGCAGGCCGCGGGGCGTCCCTGGGCGGAGGTGCTTGGCGAGCGGCTGCTCGAGCCGCTCGGCATGACCCGCACCACGGCCTCCGTCTCCGCGCTGGCCGGGATGGACGACGTGGCCGTGCCGTACATGGAGGTCGAGGGCGCGCTGCGCGAGATTCCGTACCTGCCGATGGACAACATGGCGCCCGCCGGCGGGCTGAACTCGTGCGCCGAGGACCTCGGCCGCTGGCTGCGCCTGCAGCTCGGCGAGGGAACGGTCGACGGCAGAGCGATCGTTCCGGCGGAGGCGATCGTGGAGACCTGGGCGCCGCACACGACGATCCCGCTCGGACCGGCGAGCCGCTCGATGATCCCCGAGCGGCACCTGCTGAGCTACGGGCTCGGCTGGGCCGTGTGGGACTATCGCGGCCGGATGGTCATCTCGCACGAGGGCGGTCTTCCGGGGATGTTCTCGTCGGTGGCCTTCGTCCCCGAGGTGGACGTGGGGGTGGCGGTGCTGATCAACGCCGAGGAGTCGCTCGCGCGTGCCGTCGTGTTGCAGGTGCTCGACACGGCGCTTGACGCCCCGCCGCGTGACTGGAGCGTCGCCCTGCGGGAATGGGAACGGGAACTGGAGCAGCAGGCCGCGGCGGCGGGGGAGCCGGAGGAAGACGTCCAGCCGCCCGCGCCGCCGTCGTTGCCGGACTCCGGCTACGCCGGCGCGTACGAGAACGCGCTGCTCGGCCGGGCCGAGGTGGTCGAGGAGGCGGAGGGGCTGCGGCTGCGGCTGACCGAGCACGGCGGGCTCGACGGGACGCTCGCCCCGTCGTCCGGGGACGTGTTTGCGTGTTGCTGGTCCGACCCGGTGTTCGGGGAGAGCGAGGTCGAGTTCGACGTGGAGGAGGGGCGGACGGTCCGTCTGCGCTTCCAGGTCCGTCCCGAGTTCATCGACCCGCTGGTCTACGAGTTCGAGAGGACCGAGTAGCGGAGCCGGGGGGAGGAGCCCCGGATCGTGCCGTGAGCGTTCTTCCGTCGGGTAGGGCAGCCGCGGAGCGCGCCACGGCGGAATCCGGGGGAGCCGGGCGGCGTTGCGCCTCGCGGGGCGGCGGCCGTACGATGGTCGCCGGAGGGTGCGCGTGCCCGAGGGCGGCCACGACGACGAGCGGGCGGCCGGCGAGCCGGCGACTCCGGCGCCGACGGTGCTGGACGGCAAGTACCGCCTCGAGCGGCTGCTCGGGGAAGGCGGGATGGGGTCGGTGCACGAGGCGCGGCACCAGCTGATCGGCCGTGCCTGCGCCGTGAAGCTGTTGCGGCCCGAGATCGCGCACGACGTGCAGGCGGTGCAGCGGTTCCTGCGCGAGGCGCGCGCGGCGGCCGCGATCGGGCATCGCGGCATCGTCGATGTCTACGACGTCGGCGTCTCGCCGCAGGGGCGTCCGTACCTGGTGATGGAGCTGCTGCGCGGCGAGAGCCTCGGCCAGCGCCTGCACGGCGGCCGGAGGCTCGAGGCCGCGGCGGCCGCCGAGATCCTGGTCCAGGTGCTCGACGCGCTGGCGTACGCGCATCGGGCCGGCATCGTCCACCGCGACCTCAAGCCGGACAACCTGTTCCTCGTTCCCGAGCGGGGCGGGTCGGAGTCGGTGAAGATCCTCGACTTCGGCGTGTCGCGCATGCAGCGTCCCGACGTCCCGGACGAGGCGCTGACGCGGTCGGGGATGGTGCTCGGGACGCCGCACTACATGGCGCCCGAGCAGGCGGCCGGGGCGACCGACATCGACCACCGGATCGACCTCTACGCGGTCGGCGTGATCCTGTACCGGTGCCTCACCGGCCGGCTGCCGTTCTCCGGCGACAACTACAACCAGCTGATCCTGCGGATCGCCACGGTGCCGTTTCCCAGGGCGCGGGAGGTCGAGCCATCGATCCCGGAGGAGCTGGAGGCGGTGATCCTGCGGGCCACCGAGCGGGAGCGCGAGCGGCGGTATCCCGACGCGGACGCGATGTTGCGGGCGCTGCTGGAGTTCGTGCCGCCGAAGGTCCGCTCGCGGCTCGGTTTCGACACCGTGGTGCCGGCCCCGCCGCCGACTGCGGCCGCGCAGGCTGCTCTGGACGCGGACGACCCGGCGGTCGCCAAGACGGTGGCGAGCGGGGCGGGGCAGGTGGCCGTGCTGCCGCCGGCGCCGGCCGAGCCGCCGGCACGGGAGACGGCGCTCTCGGTGCTGCCGGGGACGGCGGTGGGCCGACGAAGCTGGTTGCCGGCCGTGGCGCTGGCCTCGGCGCTGCTGCTGATCGCGCTGCTCTGGGCGGTCTTCGCTCCCGGCGGGCGGGCGCCGGCCGGTGCAGCCGACTCCGGTGTCGACGCCTCGGCGGTGGAGGTCGGGGAACCGAGGTCGCCGTCGGGCGCCGGGGGTCGATGAGCGGAAAGTGAACGGCGTCGTGCGGGTGGGCTACATCATCCCGCCGAGGGCGGCGACCATCTCCATCGCCTTGGTCAGGACCTCGGCCGGCAGGCTGAGCGAGATCGTGGTGAACTCCGCCTGGGCCTGGATCTGGATCTTGTCCAGGAGCTGCTGCGGGGTGATCCCGAGCATCGCCTGGAGCTGCTGCGCCTCGGCCTCGCCCTCGCCGAGCTCGGCGAGGATCATCGGCTTGAGCATTCCCCACAGTCCGGCCAGGCAGGCCTGGTTCGAGGCCGCCTCGGCGGCCGAGCCGTTCTGCAGGGCCAGCGAGAGGGCGAAGTCGGGGGTCAGGCGCACGCCGATGCTGCCGCCCTTGAAGGCGGTGAACAGCCCCCGGACGCACTGCGCCTCCGGCGGCGCGTCGGCCTCGATCTCGCCGGCCAGCGCGGCGAAGGAGGGCGCGGGGAGGATGGTCATGCGGACGATCCCGGGCCCGAGCGGGCCGGTGAGGGTCTGGAAGCCGGGGTCGGCCTGCGGGTCCGCCTGCAGCGCCGCCTCGACGCTGGCCTGCGGCCCGGCCAGCCAGTTGCCCGGCGTCGCCTCGTACAGCACCATCTCGGGGTCCTGCCCCTGCTCCTTGACGGTGTAGCCGGTGCCGCCGGCGCACGGCACCTCGGCGAACTCGTGGCCTTCCTCGACGGCCGTGCGCATGCAGCCCACGACCTCGTCCTTGGTCGAGGTCGTCTTCAGCGCCACGACCATCGCCTTCGGCTCCTCGCTCGACTCCTCGAACTGCACGTCGACGAACACCGTCTCGACCTTGCCGAGCAGGTCGATCATGCAGGTCTGGTTGGCGGGGATCTCGCCGCTGGCCTGGGCCATGGCGATCAGCCCTTCGACCATCGGGCCGAGCGGCGAGGTGCGCAGGCCGTTGAGGTCGAGGTGGAACTGCACGCGCGAGATCGGCATCGGCTCGGACGGCTCGGCGGCCGCCGGCTCGACCGTGCCGTCGTCGGCCATGCGCTTGCCCATCGAGAGGCCGCCGAGGGCCCCGCCGAAGCCGCCGGCGAGCTTGTCGATCGACTCGTCGAGCGCCGCGAGGGTCTTCTCGCTCGCCTCGGGGGAAGCCGGCGTGGTGGCCGGAGTCGTCGGCTGGGCCGCCGGTTCCGTGGTGCCGCCCGGCTGGGTCGGGGCCGGTGTCTCGGTCCCGGTTGCGGTCGTCGTCGGCTCCGCCGGCTGCTCGGGGGCCGCCACCGGCTGCGGCTGGCTCTCCTCTTCCTTCTTCTTGCAGCCGCCGAAGGCGACCGCCAGGACGAGAGCCACACTCATCCAACGCTTGATCGACATGGTTCCTCCTCTTCTTCCCTTCCCGGCGCACAGGGCGGTCATCGCCTTCGTTGGGGCGCCGCGAGCGAAACGATCCCCCGGTCCGGAGCGGTTTGTCAACGCAAAAGATCGAACGTCTAGCGCAAAACCCCGGCCAGGCCCTCCGGGGTCAGGGTCGCGTCCACGCGGACCCGTCGACCGTCGTCCAGCACCGTCGCCGCGAGGTCGCGGACCATCGCCCGGAACTCCTGCCAGGCGACCCGTTCGCCGTCGAGCGCTCCGATGCGGCCGACCAGGCGTACCTGGCGCGCGAGCGACTCCGCGGCCTCGGCATCCGAGAGCTCGACCTCGAGGCGCACCACGGCCGAGCCGTCGGCGCGGGGCGCCAGGCCGTAGGCCAGGGCTTCGATCCGGTCCGCGGCCTCGCCCATCGAGGACAGCGGCAGGTAGGTCGCCGCCATGCCGGACAGGGTGCGCAGCGCCTCGCCGCCGGAAGCCGCCGCCACGACGGGGAATTCCGCCAACCGGCTGAACGACTCCGCCAGCGGGCCGCGGACTCCCGACGGCAATCGATCGGTTTCCAGATCCAGCGCCACCAGCCAGCTTCCCGTCTCGGTCGCGCCGTCGTGGCCCGTGTCTTGCGCCGACTTCACCGCCGGGACCGAGCCCTCGGGCAGGGGCCGGCCGGCGAAGGCCTGCGCCAGGTCGGCCCCGCACCGGTCCACCGCGGAGCGGGCGACGCTGCCGTCGAGCAGCAGGAGTGCGGCGAGCTCCCGCCCGCGGGGGATGAAGGCGAGCGCGGCCTGGCGCAGGTCCGGCAGCAGCTCCGCGAAGCACGCCAGTCGTTCGCCGCCCGCCTCCCGGAGGGCCCGGGCCAGCACGGCGGCGCCGGGTCCGTCGAAGCGTACGCGGACGACGGCGACGGCGGTGGACGGCAGCCGGTCCAGCTCCGCCGCCCGGGGAGCTCGCGGCAGCTCGGCCGGCTCGGCCCGCGTGCAGGTGGCCGTCGTGGTTGCCGCCAGGAGCAG
>JAFGHH010000244.1 GCA_016930215.1 Deltaproteobacteria bacterium | reverse complement strand
TCCCGCTGGTCCTGGAGCGGGTCGAGCGCTAGCTACGCGCCTTCGATCATCACGTCGGCGGGGTTCTGCGGATCGACGCGCACCGAGACGGTCGCGCCGGGCGTCAGCTGGGCCATCACCTGCGGCGGGATCAGCATCTTGGTCTCCGCCTCGTACGGCGGCATCCCCTCGAGCTGCACGCGCAGTCGGATGCGCATCATCGGCACGTTGTTGATCTCCGTCCCGGTTCGCGCCACACCCAGGATGGCGCCCTGCCCGCGCAGCCCGTGCAGCCGGAGCCGCTCGGCGCGCTTGCCGGCGTTGCGCAGTCCGCGGCCGAGGAAGAACATGATCAGGCCGGCGGGGACCAGGCCGGTCAGCACGGTCAGCGCGGACATGGAGGTCGTCGAGCGATCGACGGCGGCCCAGATCCCGAGCCCGGCGGAGGCAAGCAGGAACAGCGCGCCCAGGTAGAACAGGAAGCCGCCGACGCCGCCGCCCACGCTGGAGCCGGCGACCTTGGCCGCCTCCTGCGAGTACTGCGCGTCGGCGGCGGCGAAGCTGCCGGTGCACAGCCGCAACGGCGCGTGGTACTCGACGATCCGCCGCATCGTCTCGCGGGAGTGCGGTCCCTTGGCCATCTCCATCATCAGCAGCTGCGTGGCCGTGGGGAGCTGGCCGGCCTGCTCCCAGGCGTTGGCGCGCAGGACGGCGGCGAGGGTATCCATCGAGTCCCGGATCGGCACCTCGTCGGGGGTCCGGCCGAGCACGCTGATCACCGCGTTCCAGTCGCGGCGGCCGGAATCGAGGTAGGCGCGCGTGACGCGCCACTCCGAGTCGGACTCCAGGTCGTCCGACTGCGGGTCGCAGGGGGCGAGCCAGGTCTCGGCGGAGGTCCAGTCGCCGTCGCGGCCGGCGGCCCGCGCCAGCCCCCCCCGCATCATCTGCCGCTGACGCGGCAGCGTGACCGCGTCGAGCGCGCTCTCGAGCAGCCCGCGCTGTACCCACGGCTCGTTCGCACGGCCGAACCGGCTGCCGAGGATGCTGGTCAGGAACACCAGCCGCTCGCCCGCGTCGAAGCTCGCCGTCTGGCGCAGCTCGAAGCGCGCCTGGTTCCAGACCGCCATCGCCTCCTGGACCTTCCAGTCGGGGATCCCCGGGCCCTCGAACAGCGCCTGGATCGACGGCGGCGGCAGCCACGGCTTGCCGTCCTGCGCCCGCAGCCGGTTGATCCGCTCCGCCTCGGGGACCGCCGGCCGCCCCGGCGGCGCCAGCGGTGTCCGGTCGTCGCGGGGCTGGATCGGGTTGACCGTGCCGCAGCGCTGGCAGGGTACCTGCCCGCCGGCGAGCGGCGCCTGGACCGGCGCGAGACACTGGTTGCAGAGCAGCACGCGCATGTTCGCCGAGAACGCCGACATCGTCTCCCTCCTGCTGCGCCGGGCGCAGCCTCGACCGCGGACTGTACACGAACGGCCGGACGATGCTAGTGCTCCGCCGTCTGCCGCGAGGCGGGGAATGGAAGACCGATGATGCCTCGATCCGTCGTGCTGTCGGCCGCGGCGCTCGCCGCGCTCGTGTTGTCGCTCGCCGCCTGCGGCCGCGGGGGCGGCGGCGCGGCGGGGCCCGCAGCGGACGCCGGTACCGTCGCGGCGCCGCCGGAGACCGTCCGCGCCGACGCGGCGGAGCCGGACGCGGGCGACGGCGGCGGACCCGCGGACGCCGAAGGGGCGGCGGCGCCGGCCGACGCGCCGGCCGACGCGGTCCTCGAAACGCCCGGCGACGCGAAGCCGGACGAGCTCGCGGTGTTCGCGCCGTGCGGGGAGCCGCCCGCCGGCATGGCCTGCGTCCCCGGCGGGCCGTTCTGGCGCGGAGCCGACGACGGCGAGCCCGACGAGCGGCCACGGCACCGGGCGACGGTGTCGACGTTCTACATCGACCTCCACGAGGTGACGAACGAGGAGTTCCAGCGCTGCGTGACGGCCGGGGCCTGCCGGCGGCCGATGCCGTACCGGGAGTTCACGAGGCCGCGCCAGCCGATCGTGGCGACCGACTGGTTCAACGCCCGCGACTACTGCGCCTGGCTCGGCAAGCGGCTGCCGACGGAGGCGGAGTGGGAGAAGGCGGCGCGCGGCACGGACGGCGCCGTCTACCCGTGGGGCGACGAGCGGCCGTCGTGCGAGCGGGCGCAGTACGACGGCTGCAAGCCGGCGACCACGCTGCCGGTCGGCGGGTTCGCGGCCGGCTTCTGGGGCCTGTTCGACATGGCCGGCAACTCGTGGGAGTGGGTCGCCGACTGGCACTCGGACTGCTATGCGGGTTGCGACGACGCGTGCGGCGCGGACTGCGAGGGGCTCGACCCGCGCGGGCCCTGCGGCGGGGCGGACGTCTGTCCCGGGCGGCGCTTCCGTGTGCTCAAGGGCGGGTCGTGGTACTGGCCCGCGGAGCGGCTGCGGGCCAGCGAACGGCGGGCGATGCACCCCGACTCGGGCGTCCACCGCCTCGGCTTCCGCTGCGCGATCGGGGCGGACGAGCCGGCGCGGCGGGTCCCGGTGGTGCCGGAGGTTCCCGACGCGCATCCCGCGGGGCGCGTCGATGGCGGCGCGCCGGAGACGGCGGTGGCGCCGCTGGGGCCGGGGCAGCACGAACTGCTGGCGACCGCGCCGGAGGAGGTGCTGGAGCGGCCGCTGGCCGACCCGCGGCACTACGTACGCTCCAACGAGCGGCGGCTCGACGCCTGGTTTCCGTACATCGACGGGCTCGGCGGCGGCTACTTCGGCATCGGGGCCGACCAGAACTACACGCTCCTGGCGCGGGCCCGCAGCGACTTCGCCTGGCTGATGGACTACGACGCGGTCGTCGTCGAGGTGCACCGCGTGTACCGGGCGCTCGTGCTGGCCTCGGCCGACCCCGAGGGGTTCGTGGCCTGCTGGGACGCCGAGCGCGAGGAGCAGACGCTCGCGCTGCTCGCCGCCGCCTATCCGGGGGACCCGGAGCTGCCGGCGCTCGAGGAGATCTACCGTCGCACCCAGCCGCTGCTGACGGTCTACTTCCACGAGTGCCTGGGGCGGCGGCGGATGCGGTACCCGACGGGGTGGCTGTCCGACCCGGCGCTGTACCGGTACGTGCGGAGGATGATGGTCGAGGGGCGGATCCGGTTCTTGCGGGGCGACCTGCTGGGCCCGACGACGGTCCGCGGCATCGGCGACGCGGCCCGGCGCCTCGGCGTGCCGATCCGCGTCGTCTACCTGTCCAACGCCGAGGAGTGGTTCCGCTACGACGACGCGTTCCGCGGATCGATCGCCGCACTGCCCGGCGACGGGACGTCGGTGGTGCTGCGGACGAGCGAGCGGTTCGAGCTGGCGCCGGCGGACGGCAAGTGGAACTACCAGGTGCAATCGCTGGCCGACTTCGTCGCCCGCCTGGGCGATCCCGGGGTGGCGGGCCTGGCCGACTTCGTCCGGGCCGCCAAGGTCGATGAGCAGGAGGGCAGCTCCCGCCTCGGCGTGTCGGTGCCCGAGTAGGGCGGCCGGTCCGAAGGTCGCGCTGGATTCGCCCCGCGCGGGCTGTTAGCCTGCACCTGTGGAGCGCGAGCTGTCGGGTGCGGTGGTCGGCGAGAAGTACCGCCTCAAGGAACTGCTCGGCCAGGGCGGGATGGGGCTGGTCTACGCCGCCGAACACACGCTGCTCGGACGGCCGCTGGCGGTCAAGCTGCTCAAGCGCGAGTTCGCGCGGGACCGCATCGCGGTCCAGCGCTTCCAGCAGGAGGCGGTCAACGCCAGCAAGGCGGGCAGCCCGAACATCGTGGCGATCCACGACCTGGGCGAGACCGAGGACGGCATCCCGTTCATCGTCATGGAGTACCTCGAGGGGGTGACGCTGTACGCGGCGATGGGCGAGGACCCCAAGACGGGCGCGAACGGGGTCTTCGACGTGCCGCAGGCGGCGGACGTGCTGTGCCAGGTGCTGGCCGGGCTGTGCTCGGCCCACGAGCACGGCATCGTGCACCGCGACCTCAAGCCGGGGAACATCTTCCTGACGACGGTCGGCGGCCGGACCAACTTCGTCAAGCTGCTGGACTTCGGCGTGTCGAAGGTGCTGGGCGGGGACCGCGTGATGCACATGACCCGCACCGGCGTGCTGCTGGGCACGCCGACGTACATGGCGCCCGAGCAGGTCATGGGGCGCAAGGACGTCGACCACCGCGTCGACCTGTGGGCCGCCGGCGTGATCCTGTTCCGGCTGCTGACGGGCCGGCGGCCGCACGCGGGGTCGGTGACGGCCGAGCGGCTGGCGTCGATCGTGTCGGAGGACGCTCCCCCGCTGCGCTCCCTGCGCCCGGACCTCGACGCGGGTTTGGAGGGGCTGCTGCGCAAGGCACTGGCGCGCGAGCCGGGGGCCCGGTTCCAGGCGGCGTACGACTTCGCCGAGGCGCTGGCGCCGTACCGCGACCTGGACCCGGCGCCGCTGGCGAGCACGTTCACGCTGGCGCCGGCGCCGCCCGTTTCGGGCACCTCGGCTCCGCCCGCCGCGAGCCCGTCGTCCCGGCCGGTCACCCTGTCCGGCGCCCCGCACGGCGCCGGGGCGCCGACGGTCGCGGGGATCCCGACGCCGTCCTGCGTGCCGGCGGCGGGAGGTCCGCACATCCTGCTGAAGTCCGGGACCTTCGAGCAGCCGACGACGGCGATGCCGGCCCCGGTCCTGCCGCAGCGGGTGCTGCCGGTGGCCTCGATGGGAACGCCGACGCCGGGCGCGGTGCCGCGGCCGGCCGCGGGGCCGACGCACCCGCACCTGCCGGCGCGCCGGTCGCACGGTTCGGTGACGACGTGGGTCTCGGCGTTGTCGCTGGTCGTCATCGGGGTGTCGGTCGCCGTGATCCTGGTGCTGCACCACCGGGGGTCCGACGACGCGGCGCCCGGCACGGCGACGCCGCCCGGCGTGCCGGCGGCGGCGGTCGGGACCGAGTCGCCGTTGTCCCCCGCCGCGGCCGTCGGCCTGCCCGCCCTCCCCTCCGCGGAGCCGGCGGCGGCGGCGGACCGGGAGCGGTACATCGCGGTGATGACGGCCGTCGGCTGTCGACAGGCGGCGGACGCGAACGAAGCCGACCCGGACCCCGCGAAGCCTCCCGGGGAGCTGCTCGAGCGGCTCGGGATCGAGCCCGGCGCGTGGCCGGCGATGGCCGCGCGGCATGCCGGGGACCCCGAGGCGGCACGGGCGATCGCGGAGGCGCTGCGCCACTGCAACATCCCGTCGCCGGATTGACAGCCTGCCGACCACGGCTAGGATGGCGCACGTGACGGACACCCGCTCGATCGACGCCGCGGCCGTCCCGCTCGTGCCGCGGTTCGAGGAACACGAGCTCCTGCCGGGCCCGATCGACCTGCGCGCGATGCTCGACTGCGCCGCTCCGGTGGAGCTGGACATCGGCTTCGGCAAGGGTCGGTCGCTGGTGGAGTGGGCGGCGCTGGACCGTGACGGCACGCTGCTCGGCATCGAGATCCGCCGCGGGCTGGTCGAACGGGCGCACGAGCGGCTGTGCCGGGCCGGTGCGCGCGGCGTGCGACTGCTGCGCGGCGACTTCCGCGCGCTCGCCCCGCGGCTGGGACCCGACGGGCTCGTCCGGCGATGCTACCTGCACTTCCCGGACCCGTGGTGGAAGAAGCGGCACCGCAAGCGGCAGGTGGTGTCGGCGCCGGTGGCGGCCGAGCTGGTCCGGCTGCTGGCGCCGGGCGGGGAGGTCTGCGTGCAGACCGACGTGCCCGAGCGGGCCGAGGAGTTCCGCGCCGCGCTGGCCGGCGCGGGGCTCGACGAGCGATGGTGGAGCGACGGAGGGGCGGAGGCCCGTCCGTTCGACGTGCGTTCGAACCGCGAGGTGCGCTGCGAGGCGGCCGGCGTGCCGGTGTACCGGATGGTGTACGGCAAGCCGCCGCACGAGGCCCGCGGGCCGGAGGTCCGCGGCGAAGGGAGTGACCCATGACGAGACTGCACGTGAACATCGACCATGTGGCGACGCTGCGGCAGGCGCGCGGCACCAAGTATCCCGACCCGGTGATGGCCGCCGGGCTGGTGGAACTGGCCGGTGCGGACGGGGTGACGGTCCACCTGCGGGAAGACCGGCGGCACATCTGCGACCGCGACGTGAAGCTGCTGCGGTCCGTGCTGCAGACGATGCTCAACCTGGAGATGGCGGCCACCGACGAGATGACCGAGATCGCCGTCGACATGCGGCCGGACATCGTCACGCTGGTTCCCGAGAAGCGCGAGGAGCTGACGACGGAGGGCGGCCTGGACGTCGTCAAGACCGCGGACGCGATCAAGCGCACGGCCGACGCGGTACGGTCGCACGGCATCCGGCTCAGCCTGTTCATCGACCCGGTCGTCGAGGCGATCGAGGCGGCGGCGAAGCTGGGCGTGGCGGACACGGTCGAGCTGCACACCGGGACCTACGCCGACGCGGACGACGAGGACCTTCGCCGCAGCCAGCTCCTGACGCTCAAGCAGGCGGCCAAGAAGGCCGAGGAGCTCGGGTTCCGCGTCGCCGCCGGCCACGGGCTGCACTACGGCAACGTCGGGGCGGTGGCGGCGATCCCGACCGTCGAGGAGCTGAACATCGGCCACGCGATCGTGGCCCGCGCGGTGCTGGTGGGCCTGGAGGCGGCGGTCCGCGACATGGTCGAGCGGATCCGCGGGGCCCAGGCGTGATCGTCGGGGTCGGCATCGACCTCTGCGACGTGGCGCGGCTGGAGCGCGCGGCGACGCGCCACGGCCGCCGGTTCCTGGAGCGGGTCTTCGCGCCGTTCGAGCGGCGGGCGTGCCGGGGACGGCCGTTCGAGCACCTGGCGGCGCGGTTCGCCGTCAAGGAGGCGTTCGCCAAGGCGGTGCACGCCCCTCGGGTGCCGTGGCGCGAGGTCTGGATCGCCACGCCGCCCGGCCGGCCGCCGCGCCTGGCGCTCCGCGGCGCGGCGCGACGGATGGCGGAGCGGCGGGGCGCGCGGCGCTGGCTGGTCAGCCTGGCCCACGACGCCGGCCTGGCCGCCGCGGTGGTGCTGCTGGAAGGGAAGGGAGTCGTCGGAGATGAAGCGCCTGATGACACGCGCGCAGATGCGACGGTACGACGCCGCGGCGATGAGGCGGTACGGGATCGAGGGCGTGGTGCTGATGGAGAACGCGGGCCGCGGCGCCGCCGAGCTGATCCGCCGGCTGGTGCAGGGCCTGCCGCACGGACCGCGAAGCCCCGCCCGGCGCGTGGGCCTGGTGTGCGGACCGGGCAACAACGGCGGTGACGGTTTCGTCGTCGCCCGCCACCTGGCCAACGCCGGCATCCCCGTGCGCATCTACCTCGCCGCGCCGGCGAGCCGCGTGCGCGGCGACGCCGCCCGCAACTTCGCCGTCGTCCGCGCGATGGGCCTCGAGCTGCTCGATGCGTCCCGGCCCGCGGGCCTCGCCCGCCTGCGCCGCAGCCTGGCCGGCGATGCCGTGGTCGTCGACGGACTGTTCGGCACGGGGCTGGACCGCGAGGTCGCCGGCCACCCGCGCCGGCTGCTCGAGGCGATGAACGCCGCTCCGGGCCTCAAGGTGGCGCTCGACGTCCCCTCCGGCCTCGACGCCGACACCGGGCGCCCGCTGGGCGCCTGCTTCCGCGCCGACCATACCGTCACGTTCGGCGCGCTCAAGGTGGGACTGGCGCTCCACCCGGGGCTGGAGCTGGCCGGCGAGGTGGACCTCATCGACATCGGCGCGCCCGCCGGCCTGATGACGGAGATCGGCTGGGCCGCCGTGCTGCTCGACGAGGCGCTCGTCGCCTCGCTCCTGCCCGCGCGCCCGCGCGACGGCCACAAGGGCACCTTCGGCCACCTGCTCGTCGTCGCCGGCTCGCGAGGGAAGAGCGGCGCCGCCGTGCTGGCGGCCCAGGCCGGCGTGCGCAGCGGCGCCGGGCTCGTGACCCTGGCGACCCGCGGCGACGTGCGCGACGCCGTGGAGGCGCGCGTGCGGGAGACGATGGTCGAGGAGCTGCTGCCCGCGCCGGGAACGCCGCTGCCGCACGAAACGCTCGACCGCCGCTGGAACGCCCTGGCGCGCGGCAAGACCGCCGCCGCCGTCGGCCCGGGCTGCGGCACCGACGAGCCGGCTGCCGACGCGCTGCGGCGCATCGTCGCCCGCTCGAACCTGCCGCTCGTCGTCGATGCCGACGCGCTCGCCGCGCTCGCCGGACGTCCGGACCTCGTGCGACGCGCCCCCGCTCCCCGCATCCTCACGCCGCACCCCGGAGAGCTGGCGCGGATGCTCGGCACGACCACCGAGGAGGTGCAGACCGACCGGCTCGGGGTCGCGCTCCGCGTCGCCCGCGAGTGGAAGGCCGTCGTCGTGCTCAAGGGAGCGCGCACGGTGGTCGCCGCACCGGACGGCCGCGCGTACGTGAACCCCACCGGCAACGCCGGGATGGCCTCCGGCGGATCGGGCGACGTCCTGAGCGGCATCGTCGGCGGTCTGCTCGCCCAGCGGATCGACCCGCTCGCCGCCGCCTGCGTCGGCGTCTGGGTGCACGGGGCCGCCGGGGACCGCGCGGCCGGCGATTCCGACGGTCGAGGCCTCGCCGCGCGCGACCTGATCGCCGGGCTGCCGGTCGTCCTGCGGCAACTGGCGGGGCCCCGGCGGTCCTGACGCGGCCTCCGGCGGGCCCGACCCGCGCCTCCGGCGGGCCCGACCCCGGTATGATCGGCTTGTCATGGGCTGAGCCAGTTGTTTCCGTCGCTGCGGGGTGGGATACAGCCCTACCCCACGGGCCGGAATTGGATGATTCTCTGAACATACGGACCATGGTCTGAGAGGGGCCGCGAGGTTCCGTCGGGGGGTCGGCGTGGCTTCGAACTTGCAGCAATCGGGCGCCGATGAGCAGGGCCGCGCCGGGCGACTGTACTACCGACCGACCCGAGACGTCCGAGACGTTCGAAGGGTTGGTCCTGCCCCACTACTCGCTCGTCCTGCGACACGCGCTGCGGCTGACGCGACACCTTCAGGACGCCGAGGACCTGTGCCAGGAGACGTACCTGCGCGCGTTCCGGCGGTTCGGTGCGTTGGAGTCGGCGGACGCGGTGCGGCCGTGGCTGCTGCGCATCGCGACCAACGCGTTCATCGGGATGTACCGGCGGTGGCGCCGGCGTCAGGAGGCGGTCTGGTCGCCGGACGAGGTGGAGCGGCGTGCGGACGAGGCGTTGACGGCGGAGCCGACCGAGGCGCCGGCGATGGTGGCGGTGCACGGCGAGGTACTGGCGGCGGTCGAGACGTTGCCGGTGGCGTTCCGCGAGGCGGTGACGCTGGTCGACCTGGGGGAGACGACGTACGAGGAAGCGGCGGAGATCCTGGCCTGTCCGATCGGCACGGTGATGTCGCGCCTGCACCGCGGACGCGCGCTGTTGCGCGAGCGGCTGGCGGGGTACGCCGCGGAGTCCGGCTACACCCTCGCGGCTTGATCCCTCGACTCCCTCGACTCCCTTGACCTCGACCTTCCCCCGCCGGAAACTCGCGGCGGAGGTGTGGGATGCGACGCGAGCCGTTCGCCGCGCGACGGGGTTTCTATCCGGCGAGCCCGAAGGCGCTCGCCGCGGAGTTGGACCGGTGCATGCCGGAGGTGAAGTCGCCGCGGCGGGCGGCGGCGGTGGTGGTGCCGCACGCCGGCTACGCCTACTCGGGCCTGGTGGCCGGCAAGGTCTACGCGGCGGTCGAGGTGCCGGAGCACGTGGTCGTGCTGTGTCCGAAGCACACGCGGTTCGGCAGCCCGATGGCGGTGATGACGTCGGGTAGCTGGGCGGTGCCGGGGGCGGAGATCCCGATCGACGAGGAGCTGGCGTCGCGGGTGCGCGAGGCGTGCGAGCTGGACGAGGACGCGGAGGCGCACTTGGCGGAGCACTCGCTGGAGGTGCAGCTACCGTTCCTGCACCGCCGCAACCCGGCGTTCAAGCTGACCCCGATCGCGCTCGGCGTGGGAGGCTGGACGGTGCTCGGCAAGCTGGGCCGGCGGCTGGCGGAGACGGTGCGGTCGTTCGGGAAGCCCGTGCTGCTCGTGGCCTCTTCCGACCTGTCGCACGAGAGCGGCAACCGGGAACGCGTGAAGCGGAACGACGCGCTGGCGATCGAGCGGATGGTGGCGCTGGACGCGGAGGGGCTGGTGCGGGTGGTGGAGGAGCACGACATCACGATGTGCGGCTTCGCGCCGGCGGCGGCGGTGCTGGCGGCGGCGCGCGCGCTGGGGGCGACGAGGGCCGAGCTGCTGGGCTACGAGACGAGCCTCGACCACGGGGGGACCGAGGACTGGATCGTCGGCTACGCGGGGCTGGTGATCGAGTAGGCGGCCGGGTCAGAGCGGCAGGATCGAGCGGCGGCCGTTGTACCGCGCGGTGTCGTACTCGCGCTCGATGTCGACCAGCGCCAGCTTGCCCAAGGTTTCCTTGAGCGGAACCGACGTGTAGCGGCCCTGGAGGAACGAGACCATCCGGCCGGTCTGGTTGTTCTGGATCAGGTTGACGGCGCAGATGCCGAAGTTGCGGGCCATCCGGCGGTCGTAGGCGCAGGGGGTGCCGCCGCGCTGGAGGTGGGACAGCACCACCGCGCGGGTCTCGAGGCCGGTCATCTCGGTGATGCCGCGCGCGAGCTGCTCGCCGACGCCGCCGAGGGTCACGTGGCCGAAGTCGTCGAGCCCGATCGCGCGCTGGACGACGGTCCCGCCTTTCTGCTTGGCGCCCTCGGCGATGACCACGATCGAGTAGCGCACGCCGGACTGGCGCCGTTTGGCAATCAGCTGGCCGACCTGATTGATATCGTAGTCGTGCTCCGGGATCAGGATCACGTACGCCCCGGCCGACATCCCGCCCTGTAGCGCGAGGTGCCCCGCGTGGCGGCCCATCGTCTCGACGACGAAGGTCCGGCTGTGCGAGCCCGCCGTCGTCCGCAGCCGGTCGGCCTCCTCCGTGATCACGTTGACGGCGGTCTCGAAGCCGATCGAGTAGTCGGTCCCGGCGAGGTCGCGGTCGATCGTCTTGGGGATGCCGACACAGGGGATCCCCTTCTCCGACAGCCGTGCGGCCACGCTGAGGGTATCCTCGCCGCCGATGGCGATCACGGCGTTCAGGCCGAGCCTTTCGATGTTCCGGATCACCGCGTCGCTGCGGTCGTTCTTCGGGTTGAACGGGTTGGTGCGCGAGGTGCCGAGCCGAGTGCCGCCCTGGCGGTCCCACGGGCGCACCTCGGCCGACGCAAGCCGCTTGAAGTACCCTTCCTCGCCGAAGTCGCCGAACGGCGGCAGGATGCGGTCCGGGTCCCCCTTGACCAGCCCCCGCCATCCGTCCCGAATGCCGATCACCTCGTAGGGGATCGCGGACGAGGCGGGGTCCTCGGCGGTCTTGACGACCCACTTCACCGCGCCGTTGAGCCCCGGGCAGTCGCCGCCCCCCGTGAGGATGCCGATGCGCTTCATCTCGTGCCTCCTACTGGCCCCCGCCGCCGCCGACCGGGTTGCGCCCCGATGCGGCGTCCGGCGAAGCATAATCGGGGTCGCCGACGGCCCGCAAGGCTCCCTTCGGGTTTCGGATCCCGCCGTCGTGCGTCGCATGGTTTCCGGTTCCGGCAGGGGTGCCGCGCGGCCTGGTCTACGGGGCGGGCTCGACGATGGTGCTGCTGTCGATCTCGACCGCCGTCTGTGCCAGCAGCCGGCCGTTGATCGTCGCGCCCGTGCGCAGCGTGACCGAGGTCTGGGTCAGCACGACCCCCTCGCAGTGCGCCGTCGTGCCGAGGTCCACGAGACCCGCGACCTGCCAGAAGACGTTCCTGGGCAGCGCCCCGCCGGCCAGGGTGATCCTCGCGCCGCTGCTCATCGTGAGGTCCTGGGCGATCTGGAAGATCCACACGTCCGTCGCACTGCCGGTGAGCGTGACGTCCGTCGGGATCAAGAGACCGGTGCCCCACTTGTAGACGCCGCGGCCGAGAGTCAGCCCGCCGATGTTCCCGGCACCCAGCTCGGTGACGTCGGGAGCGCGTCCTGCGGCATCGGTGAAGGCCAGCTCCAGGTCGCCGATCGCGCCGGTCAGGTAGGCCGGCGTGGGCGCCGCGTAGTCGGAGGCGTAGACCCTGCCGGTCACCTGCGGCGAGGTCGAGAACTCGTTCGTGGGATCCGCCGTCAACGAGAACCCGGTGATGAAGGTGGCGGCCGCGGGGCTGACGCCGATGTCTCCCGTGATCGCGGACGTGGGCACGGTGGAGATCCCGCTCTTGGCGAGGATCACGAAGTCGCCGGCCGCTCCGAGGTCCACCGGCAGGCTCGGCGTCACGGTCTCGCCGGTGTCGGTCGCGTCGCCGCCCTCCGCGGTGTCGCCGGTGTCCGTCATGTCGCCGGCGTCCGTCGTGTCACCGGTGTCCGCCGTGTCACCGGTGTCCGTGGCGTCGCCGGCATCCGTGAGATCGCCGTCCTCCGTCACGTCGCCGTCGTCGCAGCCGGCGACGAATGCGGTCAGCAGCAGGCAGGCAGCTCCGAGCGTCCGAATTCTCGATTCCGATTTCATCATGCCCGGCAGGAGAGCGACTTCCGGGCCACCGCGAAGACGCGAGCAGTTCCCGGCGCTTGCCTCTGCGGCAGAACCGCGAGCCCGCCCCGTTCCATCAAGATGATGGGCCGGCCGAATCCAGCAGCGCGCGCACCGTGCCGGCCAGTTGCGACGCCGTGAACGGCTTGCGGAGCAGCGCGGTCCCCTCCGGGGGCAGGCCGGCAAGGACGGCAACCTCGTAGGCGCATTCCGAGGTGAAGACGAGCCTGGCCTGTGCGGCGTGCAGTTGCGGCAGGCCGACGTCGGTGACGATCAGACGGATCGGCCGCCCCGGGTGCTCGGCGGCCACGCGCAGGGCTTCCCGGACGTTGGCGGCGTGCAGGACGACGTAGCCCAGCGACTCCAGCACGCCGCGGGCGAGCTCGCGCACGGCCCGTTCCCCCTCGACGACGAGCAGCGTCTCGGCTCCGCGAGGCATCGTTGCCCCGTCCGCGGAGGGCTGCGGCGCGGTATCCAGCGGCTCGGCCGCCGCCGGCAGGTAGACGTCGAACGTGCTGCCGTGGCCCGCCTCGCTGCGCACCGCGATGTGGCCGCCGCATTGCTTCACGATCGTGTCGCACGTCGCCAACCCGAGACCCGTGCCCTTGCCCGGCTCCTTCGTCGTGAAGAACGGTTCGAACAGGCGGGCCTTGACCTCCTCGGTCATGCCCGTTCCGGTGTCGCGGACGGTGAGCACGACGTAGTCGCCCGCGGTCACTCCCGGATGCGCGCGCGCGTACTCGTCGTCCAGGGCGGCGTTGCCGGTCGTGATCGACAATCCGCCGCCGTCGGGCATGGCGTCCCGGGCGTTGATCACGAGATTGAACAGCAGCTGCCCCAGATGGCCGGCGTCGGCCTTGACTCGTCCCACCCGTGACCCGCGAACCACCGTCAGATCGATGTTCTCGTCGACGAGTTGTCGCAGCATCTTCTCCAGGCCGGCGACGAGGTCGTTGACGTCGAGCACGACGGGGTTCGCGTGCTCCTTGCGGCTGAACACCAGGAGCTGGCGGGTCAACCCGACGGCGCGCTCGGCCGCCTGCTGGATCGTCTCGAGGTCCCTGCGCATCGGCGCGCCCGCGGCGAGGTCGAGCATCATCATGTCGCTGCAGCCCAGGATGACGGAGAGGAGGTTGTTGAAGTCGTGCGCCATCCCGGCCGCGAGCTGGCCCACCACTTCCATCTTCTGCGCGGCGACGAACTGCGCTTCCAGTCGCTTGATCGCGGTGACGTCGCGGCTGATCTTCGAGGCGCCGGCGAGCTCGCGATTCCGGACCTCGATCGGGAAGATGTTGACGGAGGCGTGGACCAGCGTGCCGTCCTTGCGCCGCCGGACCGTGTCCCGGGAGGCGAGGTGCTCGCCATGCCGGACGCTCTCCAGCGTGCGCTGGTACTCCGCGTACTGGTCGGGCGGAAACAGGATCGACAGCGGGCACCCGACGACCTCCTCGGCGGTGTAGCCGTACTGTCGCTCGGCGCCGCGGTTCCAGCCGATGATGATGCAGTCCACCGACATGCTCACGATGGCGTCGTCGGAGTACTCGACGATGGCCGCCAGCCTGGCCCGGTCCAGCTCGAGCGCCTTGCGCTCGGTGATGTCCTCGGCGATGCCCGCGAAGCGGATGACCCGACCCTGCTCGTCGCGCACCGGGTAGCTGCGGGCCCAGATCCACCGCAGCGCCCCGTCGGGGCGCAGGATGCGGTACTCCTCCTCGTAGCCGCCGGTCTCGCGCTGGCCGGCCATCGCCCGGGCCACCCGCTCGCGATCCTCCGGGTGGACGGCGTCGAGGAAGGTCCGGAAGTCGTCGTACAGGCTCTGGAGGGTGCGCCCGCCGATCGCCGCGTAGGCCGGGCTGACGTAGACAACCGCGTCGTCCGCGGCGTTCTTGATCCAGAAGACCTGCTGGAGGTGGGCCATCAGCTCCCGGAACTGCGCCTCGCTCTCGCGCGGCACGGAAGCGGCCTGGTCCCCCGCCGCCTGGGGGATGGACGCGCCCTCGTCGCGCTCGTCGCTCTTCATGGTCGTCCCCGCGCGCTAGCCCCTCACCGACCGCATCACGGCCGCCAGGTCGTTCCACGCCTGTTCCACGCCGCTTCGAAGGCCCTTGCGCAGCTCCACGGGGGATGTCCGGTACTCGTCGAAGCGCGCCTGCGCGATCGCGCGACAGGCCCGCAGCTCGTCGTTGCGCTGGTGTTCGACGATCGTGGCGCGTGCACCGGCGCTCTCGGCGACGGCCACCAGCCGGTCGATCCGGGCGCTCCAGCGTCCGAGCTGCGCTTCCATCTTCTCCAGCCGCTTCTCCGACGCTGCCGTTTGTCTCTTCCTCCCGACCGCCGCTGCCATGTCGTCCACCTGTTTCAGGACCATGGGCGTCGACTCGCGGGATGGAGCGGGCGCCGGGGAGCGGGCTCCCGGATGATCCGGATCAGGAGCAGCGCGACCGCCGCGAGGACCAGCACGTGGATGTACCCGCCGAAGGTGAAGGAGGCGAGCATCCCGAGCCCCCACAGCAACACGAGAATGATGGCGATGACCGGCAACATTCCTGTCTCCTGTCGGCTAGCGCGACGGCTCGTCCCGGACGGCGTCACGGCCGTCCCCGGCGTTCGGGCCGGCGGCCCGGAAACCATCGCGGCGACCGGAGGCCGCGCCTGGCGCCCCGGGTCCGGAGGCGACCATCGGCGGGTTGCGCCTGGGACCCAGCAGCCTGTACCGAGCCAGGGTTTCGTCCACGTGCGGCGGCAGCAGCTTCATCGGTGCCTCCTGGCGGTTGATGCATGCGCCTTTCGTGCCCCCCCGAATTCCCGGCTGCCTGTCGGTCGCGAGGGGCGAAGGACGCCCGGAACGCCCATCAAGTTGAACGACGACCCATCGGGACGATGGAGTGGAGAAGGCGGGTGTCGGACGCTCGGCGGCGGACGGTCAGCGGTCGCCGTCGCGTTGCTCGTCGTCCCCGTCTCCCGCGTCCGGACCCGGCTGTGCACTTCCGGCCTCCGGTTGGCAGACGTCCAGTTCCACCTCGTGGCGACGGCTGAGCTGCGCATCCGCGAAATGCAGCGCCTGCCGCCGCCCCGCGAACGTCTTGCACTCGACGACGCATCCGTGCCGATCCCGCACGACGACCCGATGTTGCACTGTCACGTTGACCGCTCCTTCCCCTTCGCGAGAGGCTCGGCAAAGCCGGAACCGTGCCATCGGTACGCCGCGGCGAGACGGCCCCGTGGAACTGCGCAACGCGAGCGCCCGCGGCATGGGAGACCCCGGGGTCTCCGCTGGCATGCAATCCGCTGGGGGCGGCGCCATGAACGGACTTCGACCGTCGTTTCGATCCTGTCAGGGGCGCCGCTCGATGCGACCTCCTGCGGAATGCTCCGCGGATACGCGGGCCTGGTCTTCGGAGGCGGGCGGGATCGGCGCTTGCGTTCCCGGTCAGGACGAGCGAGAGTCCATCAGAATGATGGGGGGCCGAGCATGCGCATCGAGGATCTGAGCATCAACGAGCTGGTGGAGTTCGACTCCGAGGACGGCCTGGTCCGCTTCGCGGGCCAGCGGTCGCTGATCATCGACGCGACGGCGAAGGGCAATCTGCGCAAGGAGCTGGTCGAGCACTTCGGTATCGCCACCGCGCGGGCGGTGCTCACCCGCTTCGGCTTCGTCCAGGGCTGGCGGATGGCCGAGGCGATGCAGGATCTGTTCAAGTGGGAGAAGCAGGACGACTGGTCGCACGCGTGCGGGCGCATCCACATGCTGGAAGGGATGTACCGCCTCGAGCCCGGGACGCCCGGTTCGTTGACCAAGGAGGGGCTGACGCTCGCCGGCTCGTACGAGGCGGAGCAGCACATCGCGCACCTCGGACGCAGCGACACCTCCGTCTGCTGGACGATCTGCGGCATGATGAGCGGCTACCTGAGCCGGACGACGGGGAAGGACATCTACGTCCTGGAGGATCGCTGCCTCGGGAAGGGGGACGCGGCCTGCCACCTCCTGGGCCGGACGCGCGAGGAGTGGGGTGACGAGCGGGCCGACGAGCTGGCCTTCTTCCACCAGCAGAACCTCGCCCAATGGCTGGAGCCGTCGCTCCACCGCACGACCGCGACGCTCCGGGAGGCCGAGAGGAAGCTCCGCGAGAAGAAGCGCCTGCTGGCCCGGGCGGTACGCGAGGTCGACGACCCGCTCGGGATGGTCACCTGCAGCCCGGCGATGCGGCGTCTGGTCGACCTGGCCCGCCGGATTGCCAAGGTGGACTCGGCGCTGCTGGTCACCGGCGAGAGCGGCACGGGCAAGGAGCTGATCGCGCACCTGGTGCACGACGAGTCGGCGCGCGCCGCGGGCCCGTTCATCGCGGTGAACTGCGGCGCGATCACGGAGACGCTGCTGGAGAGCGAGCTGTTCGGCCACGCGCGCGGCTCGTTCACGGGCGCGGTACAGGATCGGCCGGGGCTGTTCGAGGCGGCGAACGGCGGCACGCTGCTGCTGGACGAGATCGGCGAGGTCTCGCGCGGGATCCAGGTCAAGCTGCTGCGCGCGCTCCAGGAGCACGAGATCCGGCGGGTCGGCGAGAACAAGAGCCGGCCCGTGAACGTGCGCGTGATCGCCGCGACGAACCGCGATCTCGGCGCGGACATCGCGGCGGGCGGATTCCGCAAGGACCTCTACTACCGGCTGAACGTCGTGCAGCTCCACGTGCCGGCGCTCCGGGATCGGCGGGCGGACATCCTGCCGCTGGCCCGCGTGCTGCTCGCCGAGTCGGCGGCGCGGCTGAAGCGACCGGCCGCCGCGCTCGCGCCGCGCGCCGCAGACCAGCTCCTGCGCTACGACTGGCCGGGAAACGTGCGCGAGCTGGTCAACGCCATGGAGCACGCCACCGCCCTGGGCGGTGTCAAGCGGATCGAGCTGGACGACCTGCCCGAGGAGGTGCGCCGGGCGATCCCCATTCCGTCGATCTCCGGCGCCGTGCGGTCGCTCGGCGAGGTCGAGAGGGACTACATCCTCGCCGCGCTCGCGCTCAACGAGGGCAACCAGGTGCGCACGGCCAAGCAGCTCGCCATCGGCACGGCCACGCTGTACCGCAAGCTCAAGCAGTACGGCGCGGGCTCCAAGCGCCCGGCCAAGGGCCGCGCGGACTAGGCTCCGACCGCAGGGAGTGCGACGGGCAGGGGTTCGCCGGCGGACACGGCGGCCAGCGCGAGGGCCATGCGCGGGAGGACCTGCTCGCGGGTGTAGCGGATGAGGTGCTCGCCCTGCACCGCGTGGACGACGGCCTCGCGGAGGCGGCCGCGGCCGCGCCGCACGGCCTGGGCCATCAGCCCCCAGAACAGACGGCGACTCGAGCCGAGGATGCCGACGTGCCAGACCGTCCGCAGCAGGGCGGCGACGCCGTCCAGCGACAACGACCCCGCCGCCGGGAGCGGGCCCGCGCGTTCCAGGCGGGCCGCGCAACGGCCGTAGTACGCCTCCGGCGAGTAGAGCCACTCCATCAGCCCGGCGTAGCCGCGCAGCAGCTCCCGCTCGTCCATCATCGGCGCGAAGTTCGGGCGGGAGAACGGGTCGCCGTTCGAGCGCTCGCGCAACCGTCCCTCGGCCGCGAGGCGGCGCCACAGGGCCGTCCCGGGTAGGGCCGTGAGGATCCCGACCATCGCAAGGGGGATCGGCTGGCGCGCGAGGAACTCCCGCTGCTGGGCGAAGATCCCGGGGTCGTCGCTGTCGAAGCCGACGATGAACCCGCCCATGACCTCGAGCCCCGCGCGCGTGATCCGGTCGACCGCCTCGGACAGATCGAGCCGCAGGTTCTGGGTCTTGCCCGCCTGCTCGAGCGCCTTCACGGACGGCGTCTCGATGCCGAGGAACACGGAGGAGAAGCCCGCCTCGACCAGCTCCCGCAGCAGCGCGGGGTCGGACGCCAGGTCGACGCTGGCCTCGGTGTAGAACTGGAACGGCCGGCCGTGTTTGCGCTGCCAGTCCCGGACGACCGGCAGCAGGCGTTTGACCGCGAGCTTGTTGCCGATGAAGTTGTCGTCGACGAAGAACACGGTGCCCCGGTAGCCCAGGCGATGGAGCGCCTCGAGCTCGGCGATGATCTGCGATGGTTTCTTCACCCGGGGCCGCCTGCCGAAGATCTCGATCACGTCGCAGAACTCGCACTGGAACGGGCAGCCGCGCGAGTACTGCAGGCTCACCGAGACGTACTGGGACAGATCGAGCAGGTCGTATCGCGGCACGGGCACGGTCGTCATCTCCGGGAAGCGGGCCGGGGCGTCGAGAACGACGTGTTCGCCGGAGCCCCGGCCCAGCGCCCGCAGCAACTCGGCGATCCGCCCCTCGGCCTCGCCCCGGAACACCACGTTCGCGTCGCCGAACAACTCCGGGCTCGTGGTCGGCGCCGGTCCGCCCACCGCCACCGGCACCCGGAAGGCGTGGGCCCGAGCGACGACCTCGAGGAGCGACTCCACCTGGATCAAGAGGCCGCCGGTGAGCACGACGTCGGCCCAGCGAAGATCGCCGTCGCGGAGCGCGCGCACGTTGAGGTCCACCAGACGGGCCCGGCAGCCCTCCGGCAGCAGCGCCGCCACCGTGGCCAGGCCGAGCGGCGGGAGGGACGCGCGTTTGCCGGCCAGACGGAGTCCGTACTGGAATCCCCAGTACGTGACGGGGAAGAGCGGGTAGACGATCAGCACGTTCATCGGCACGCCCTCCTACCCGGTCGCCCGACCGTCTCCGGTCGCCTGACGATCGTCGGTCGCCCGCGGACGAAGCCGTACCGCCGTCCTGGGCGCCCAGCGCAGGAACTCGTTCACCATCAACGTGACCAGCCGTGACACCACCTGGGGGTCGGTGCTGCAGGTCTCGGCCTCGTCGAAGGCGGCCGCGACGAGGTCGCCGAGTTGAATCGTGTCCCGCGTTTCGGTCGTCATGGAGGTCCTCCTTCTCGGACGATCCCGACCCCGTGTGGCCTCGCCGGGTCGCCCGAGGGGTCTTCCATCGCGACTTGTGTGCCAGCGTGCTCGCGCCCTGCTTGCGGCAGGTTGCGGGGCGACCGACTCCCGGGCGGACGGCGATCCGGTCAGAATGAACGACCCGGCCGGCCTCCGGCGCGTGCCGGCGGCAGGCCAGCGCGTGGCGCGGTTCCGACGCCCCGCTTCCCGGATTGCGAGCCTCCTTCCCCTCTCCGGTTGAGAGGCCGGAGGTGTCCGATCCCGATCGACCGGTTCGGTCCCCGTCCGCAGTTGCGAAACGACCGGCGTCTGGACCACCGTTGTGATGGGCTTCGCCTCAGAACGATGCGGCCCGCCGGCGACGGCGTCCCCCGGCTCCGGTCGAAAAGCCGGGGAATCCGCGCGCGGCGCGAGAGTCCGGTCCCGGCACGCGGTTCGCACATCGGGAAGCTCGGAGCGCAACCGGCAAGCGGACCGGGGCGAGCGACGGCAAGGACGCCGTACGGATGACCTGCGGCGTCGGGAGGCATGGGCGATGCGACGATTCAAGAGGATGACCTGGTCGGTCCTGATGCTGGTGCTGGCCGGCTGCACGATCACCGCGACCCCGACAGTCCGGCGGCAGGCCGCCGTCTACGGCGAGCCCTACGTCTTCTACCAGGCGAGCACGCCGTACGTGTACGTCGGCGGCACGGTCTACGACTACAACGACTACTACGTCCAGTACTACGGACCGACGTACGTCGTCCCCGCGCCGCCCCGCCACGAGGGACGACTGCTCTCGCCGCCGCCGCCGGTCATCGTCGGCCCGGCCCCGCCCGCGCAGGGCGCGCACGGCCGCGGGCACGGGCACGGGCACGACTAGAGTCCGGAAGGAGCAAGTACCATGAAGAAGAGAAACGTGTTCACCACCTACCTGGTCCTGGTCCTGGCGTTCGCCACCCTGACCGCCTGCTGGTCGGGCGCCGCGCAGAGGAGCATCGGACGGTACGGCGACGACTCGGCGATCACGGCCGAGGTGAAGGTCCGGCTGGCCGCAAACGATCTGGTGAAGTCGCTCCAGGTGGGCGTCGAGACCTCGCACGGCGTGGTCCAGCTGAGCGGGTTCGTCGATTCCCAGAACTCCGCCGACCAGGCGGGGAGCATCGCCCGGAGCGTCGAAGGAGTCACGTCCGTCCGCAACGACCTGGTCGTGCAGTAGGGGCATCGACGCGAGCTCGGACGAGAGGAGAAAGGCACCATGAAGACTGTTGCGTTGGTTCTGACCGTGGCCGCGCTCACCGCTCCGGCGGGTGTGGCGAGAGCGGACGACTGGAGCAGTCCCGGCTTCAACCTGGCGCTGACGCTCGGGGAGGGGGTGTACTTCGTCGATGGCGACGTCTACCGCGAGCAGGTGTCCTTCGAGGTGGTGCCCTCGTTCGGATGGTCCTGGTTCAGGTTCGACCTCGGACTGATGACGATGTTCGAGAGCTTCCAGGTCGCGGACACGAATCTGGGGAACTGGAACTTCACTTTCCGTCCCGGTGGCAGGGTGACTCCACCCATGGCCCCGGTCTACTTCCGCTTCGCGTTCCCGCTCGAGTTGCAGCGGCATGACTTCAACTACGGCGTGCTGTTCGGCGGCGGCCTGGACATCCGCGTCATCCCGGTCCTTGGAATCATGTTCGAGATCAACACGACCCTGACCAGCGAGCTGGAGTACGGCCGCCGCGGCGTTCCACTGGAGTTCCGCCTCGGTGTGAACTTCCACTTCTAGGTCGTCACCCCCGGCGGACCGCCGCCGGATGGGCAGGAAGGAGCAGAACGATGAAAGCCAAGCAGATCAAGTCGAAGGTCGAAGCCGGGGCGAAGAAGGTCGAGAAGCTGGCAGAGAAGGGCGAGCACCGGCTGCAGGAGGCCGCGGACAAGGCCGGCTACCTCGTCAAGGAGCTCGCCACGGAAGCAATCCACTCGGCGCAGGAGACCTTCCAGAAAGTGGTCCACGACGCCAAGAGGGCGAGCACCAAGGTCGAGCACCGTCGCCAGGAGCTGGCGGACAAGGCCGTCGACAAGCCCAAGGAGTCGTAGGGCTCCTCGGCCAGTACAGGAGATGGAACCATGCTGAATGCGCTCTGGGTCGTCGCGGTCGTTTTCGCCATTCTGTGGCTGCTCGGCTTCACCCTCAATTTCACGCTGGGCGGGGTGATCCATGTGCTGCTCGTGCTGGCCGTCATCTCGATCCTTGTCCGCCTGATCGTCGGCCGTCGGACCGCGTGAGCCGGCCGCGGACCGGGCGAAGGGCCGACGGGGAGAACAAGCTCGGCTCTCCCGCCTGGCGTGCGTCCTTCGAGCGCCGCCTGGCCGCCCGGGCGTACCTGGCCAGGCTGACCCGCTGGAGGAGCATCGACACCGGGCCGCCGCGCTTCATCGACGGCAACCACGGCTTCTACGTCCACGACGGCCGGCGCCAGCTGGCCTGGACGCTGGCCGCGATCGACCAGGCCCGCGAGCGCATCGACTTCGAGGTCTACCTCTACGAGCCCGACGCGGTCGGAACGGAGGTCCGCGATCATCTCGCGCGGGCGGCGCGCCGCGGCGTGGCGGTGCGCCTGCTGGTCGACGCCGTGGGCGGAGCGAACGCGGGGACCGGGTTCTTCCGGCCGCTGCTGGACGCCGGCGGACACGTCGTCGAGTTCAACCCGGTCAAGCCGTGGCGCCTGCGCTTGAGCCGCTTCGGTCTGCGACACCGCTGGGAGCCCAACCAACGCGACCACCGCAAGCTGCTGGTGTGCGAT
Organism: Deltaproteobacteria bacterium; assembly: GCA_016930215.1. Lineage (GTDB taxonomy): Bacteria > Myxococcota_A > Polyangia > DRWM01 > JAAZOP01 > JAAZOP01. The sequence goes on along the minus strand of JAFGHH010000244.1, from coordinate 5,782 downwards.
GCGACCGTCGGTTGGGCGAGGCAGGCTGCGGAGCGCGGGCCGGAAGACGATCCCCCGGCAGCCGAGGCCCACGGCGAGGCGTCGGCGCTCGCCATTACCGGCGGGCGCAACGTCGCCGATCACTACCTCGGCCTGCCGCTCGGCCAGGGACAGTGGCGCGACTGCGGGGTCGTGCTCTTCGGCCCGGCCGCCGTGCGTCTGGGCGAGATGTTCGCCGCGATGTGGGAGCGTGCCGACGGCGACACCCCCGGCGACGATGGCCCCGTGCCGACCCTGTCGTCCCCGGCCGTGGGGGAGCTGGCCGTGCTCCCGCTCGATTCCCAACCGGGGGTGATGAACCTGCTTCAATGGTCCCTCTCGCGGCTCACGTCCGCGGTGCAGGAGGAGCTGCGCATCAGCTGCTCCTACTTCATCCCCTCGGCGCGTTTCCGCCGGACGCTCGTGTCGGTGGCGCGCCGCCGCCTGCCCTGCAAGATCGTGATCCCGCTGCACAACGACATCCCGATCGTCGGCGCGGCCAGCCGGCACTTCCTCGGGATGCTGCTGAAGGCCGGGCTGCAGATCCACCGCTACGCGGCGGAGACGCTCCACGAGAAGACCTTCATCTACGATCGCTCGGTCACGGTGATCGGCTCGAGCAACATCGACCAGCGGAGCTTCCGGCTCAACTACGAGCTGAGCGTGATCGTCCTGGGCGAGTCCTTCGCGGCACCCGTGGTCCGCTGGCACGAGGCCGATCTGGCGGACAGCGAGCGGTACACCCTGGCCGAGTGGCGCGCGCGGTCCTGGTGGGGACGTCTGACGGACTGGTTCTGGTGGCTGTTCAGGAGCCAGCTCTGAGAACCGCTCATTCTGATGGGATTCGCGGGACGGCAACGCGCCGTCCCTCCCCCAACGACCCGGCAGTTCGCCGGATTGTCGGGCGGCACGGAATCGGCACAAGTGCAGGACTGCGGCCCTGGAACCCGCGGAAGGAGAAGATGAACCATGGCAACCACGACAACCACCGTACCGATGACGATGGCAGCGACCGTGGAGCAGATGGAAGCCCGGTACAGGCTGTGGGGGGCGAAGATCGACGAGCTGGAAGCGGCGGGCGAGAAACGCCGCGTGCAGGCCAAGATCGACCGCCGCAGGCGCATCGAGGCGCTGAAGGTCAAGCAGCAGGTGGCGCGCGCGAAGCTCGACGAGCTGAAGGCGGCAGGCAACGAGAAGTGGGAGGACTTCAGGCCCGGCGTCGAGCAGGCCGCGAACGATGTCGACGCCGCTCTCCGCCGAGCGGACAAGCGCGCCGGCAAGAGCACGAGCTGGGTCCTGGCCGGGGCGCTCGTCCTTGTCGTGCTGTGGGTGGTCGCGCTGATCACCTCCTACACGCTCGGCGGCTACATCCACCTCCTGCTGCTCCCGGCGCTCGTGATCGTCGGGCTGCGCCTGGTCCGCCTGCGCCGCACCGCGTGACCCGAGGGCCAGGCCGCTCCGGGACGGGCTTCCGCGTGCACGCCGGTCGGCGTCCGCCGCGCAGCCCTTCCGGCACCCGCCGCGGGACGAGCGCCGACTCGGCGATCAACCCGACCCCCTGCCGCTCCACGCTGCTCCCTCCTACTGCACGACCATGGCCGGCAGGCTGCGGGTTGTCGTCTCGGCGGGCCGCCTGGACGGAGGTTCGGGGTACGGGGGAATGGTTCGCGGTTCGGGGATTCGCCGGCGACCGGCGGGGGCCCGCCGGCCGGTGTACAGGCTAGAAGTAGTACCGGGCGCCGATGGCGCCGTCGATGAACGCGCCGATGCCGGGAAAGACGCCGAGTCCGGGGACGATCTCGAGGAAGATGTCGATCGGGATCGCGTTCAGCTCGAACGCGATCCCGATCGGGACGCGAACGCCGGCGCCGAACCGGCCCGACTCGGTGTAGCCGCCCCAGTAGCCGTGGTACCCCTCGTAGAACCACAGCGTGAACTTGCCGCCGATCCCGATGTACAGCGGCAACTCGAACGTCTCGGCGCTGAGCAACTGGAAGTGGAACAGGTAGTCGGCGTGGACGTACAGGGTCGCGCCGCCGAAGTACCCGACCCCCACGCCGACGTCCACGGCATGGTCGTTGTGGAAGAAGAACTTCAGCGACAGGCCGCTCGGCGCGCCCAGCATCAGGCCGACGCCGACGTTGGCGCCGTTGCCGATCTCGGACGCCTGCGCTCCGGTCGCCGACAGCGAGATGGCGAGCGCCACGGCCGCCGCGGCGCACGCAACAGGACCTCTACCGACCGGTTTCTTCATCGTGTTGCCTCCTGGCGTTCCGGGTAGTGCCGGATCCGTGCCACCGGAATCTCCCCTGGTCCCCGGGGGGTTGGACGGATGCGCTTCACGCCATCCCCGCCAGTTTGAACGAATGCTCCGTCACAACGATGGGACGGAGGGACGGGCGCTCCGGTGCCGCCTCCACGTCGCACCACCAGACCGGTCGCGGTTGGCCGCACACCACCGGGAGCCCCCCGGCCGCAGCGTCCGGCGAAGCATGATCGCGGTCGGCGAGCCTCCGCTAGGCCGCCGGTGCGGCTCCGACCGCCAGCCGGAAGCACCGATCGCAACGACCCGGGCGTCCGTGCGCGGCGATCGCCATCGCGGTGCATCCCCCGCGGCACGGCTCCGCCGCCTCGCACGTCGCGCAGGCCCCCCACAGCGAGGATCGCTCGAACCGGCGGTTGTACGCGAACCGCTCGGGGTCGCCCCAGATGCGCGCCAGCGGCTCCTCCCGCACGTTCCCCTCGCGCAGCTCGTCGGGCAGCGACAGGCAGCCCTTCACCCCGCCGTCGCTGGTCACCGCCACCGCCCGCAGCCCCGCGAAGCACCCCATCCAGCGGCGCGGCGGCGTGCGCGCCGCCGTCCGCAGCGCGGCGTCGTCGGGCGTCAGGTAGCCAATGTTGTCCGTCGCGAACGGCCGCAGGCCGCGCCGTCGCTGCAGCCGCCGGATCGCGGCGTGCACCGTCCCCATCTCCTCCGGGCCCAGCACGAGGTCCGGAACGTCGGCCGCCCGGCCCGCCGGCATCGTCAGCTGCAGCTGCCAGGCGTAGGCGCCCGCCGCCTGGATCTCCCGCGCCGTCGCGGCCAGCCGCCCGAGGTTCCACCGATTGACCTGCGTCGCCACCCCGACCCGCACCCCCGCGGCGTCGAGCCGCCGGACGGCCTCGAGCGCCCGCCGGTGCGACCCCGCGACCCCGCGCAGCCGGTCGTGGACCTCGGCCGGACCATCGACGCTGACCGTCACCGCGTACAGGCCGGCGCGGCGGATCTCCCGGACCGCGGCGTCGTCGAGCGACCAGCCCGAGGTGATCGCATCGACCGCCGGTCCCGCGCGAACGGCGGCGCGCGCCAGCGCCGGCCAGTCCGGCCGCGCCAGCGGCTCCCCGCCTGACAACGTCAGCCGCTGCGTCCCCAGCGCGGCGAGGTCGCGGAACACCGTCCGCCACTCGCCGAGGCCCAGCTCGTCCGGCCGCGCGCGACCCGCCGACGAGCCGCAGGTCACGCAGCGGCACGGACAGGCCAGCGTCAACTCCGCCACCGCCACGTGCAACCGGACCGAGCGGATCATGCGGGCTCCTTCCGCACCCGCCGCAGGCAGTAGGGGTTGTCGTAGAGCGACCCCGTCGTCCACCAAGCCATCGAGGCGCAGCCGGCGCGGCACACGCGTCCCTCCGGGCAGTCCGCGCAGCCCCCCTCGAGCCGCGGCTCCGCGAGCCGTTGCCGCACGCCGAAGCGCTCCGGGTCCGACCAGATCGCCTCCAGCGATTCGTCGTGCAGGTCGCCCGCGTCGAACGCCTCGGGCAGGAACGAGCAGCCCCGCACGCGGCCGTCGTAGGTGATCGCGACGCTGCGGATCCCCGCCAGGCAGCCGAGCCACATCCCCTGCCCGGTCGGCCGCCGCCGCAGCGCGGGCTCCAGCTCGGTGCCGTAGCCGATCGAGTCGCTGACCATGACGTGGGGCGGGCTCCCCTCCTCGATCCAGCCGGCCAGCAGCCTCTCGAGCCCCTCGAGGTCCGCCGGCCGGATTGCGAGCGGCTCCGGCGCCTCGCGCACGCGCCCCGTGGGCACCGCGAGCTGCACCTGCCAGCGCGGGACGCCCAGCTCCGCCAGCAGCCGGTGCAGCTCGGGAAGGAGCGGCAGGTTGCCGCGCGTCACGGCGGTGATCGCCGTCGTCGGCAGCCGCGCCGAGGCGCGCCGCAGCGCCGCGACCGCGCCGTCGAACGGCGACGGGCCCGGCCGCGCGCGGACGCGCAGCGCGTCGTGCACCTCCCGCGGGCCATCCAGCGAGATCGCCACGTGCCCCACCCCGGCCGCGAGCGCCCGCTCCAGCGTCTCGTCGTCCAGCCCCAGCCCGTTCGTCACCAGTGCCACCTGAAGGCCGAGGTCGGCGCAGCGTCGGGACAGCCGCTCCCAGTCGGGCCGCAGGAGCGGCTCCCCGCCGGTCAGCTCCACCGTGCGGCACCCGAGCCGCGCCAGGCTCGCGGCGACCTCGCACAGCTCGTCCCAGCCCAGCTCGCGCGGATGGCGGGTGCCGGAGCGGTTGCCGCAGTGCAGGCACCGCAGGTCGCACGCGCCGGTGATTTCCCAGATGCAGGTGCGCGGCCGGCGGATGCCCGCCGCGGGAGCACGAGCCGCACCCGGTGCGTCTCCGCCGCCCGTCATTCGAACCGGACACCGATGTAGATCAGGATCGCGCAGTTGTCGAGGAACCGTTCGAGGTCGAACTCGCCGGCCGCCGCGGGGTCGTCGCACCAGGTCGAGGGGGACGTCCCTCCCCAGAGCAGGCAGTACTGCATGTCGTTCTGGAACTCCCCGCACGGACTGCAGGCGTAGTGCTCCGTGAGCCCGGCGCGCCACGACTCGTGCAGGGCCGCCACACATGCCAGGATGTCCGTCCGCAGCCGGACCACCCACTCGTCGTCGCCCGGCAGGCACCGTGCGACGATCTCCTCGAAGACGGCGGTCGAGGGGTCGCAGGCCGCGTCGTCCGCCGCGTCGTCCGCCGCGTCGTCCGGACGAACGTCCATCGCGTCGTCCGCGGCCTCGTCGCGCACGGAATCCACGGCGTCGTCCGAGCGCGCGTCCGGGACGTCCGGCCGGGCGTCCGTCGCCTCGTCCGGCACGGCGGAGTCGGTTCCGTCCTCGACGTCGTCGTCGGCTTCCCCGTGCGAGCCGTAGCAGCCGGCGGTCGCGGCCCCGCCGATCGCGAGCAGCAGCCCGAGCGCCGGGGCCGACAGCCGGCGGGCCAGCCGCCGGAACCGGCCGGAGCCGCGCCGGCGCGACGCGAGCGCCGCGCGGATCTCCCCGAGCAGCGCCTCGCGGCGCGGACCGTCGGCGACGGCCGCTTCGAATTCCCCGGCCGACCGGCGATGGTCCTCGAGCAGGGTGCCGACGAGCCCGCCCAGTTCGGCCCAGAACCGGTCGTCGCGGCGGCGCGAGCGCAGTGCGTCGTGAAACCGATCGAGCACCTCGTCGGTCGGCGCCCACGGCCGGATCTTCAGCCCGGCGCTCGCGCCGAGGAAGCAGCGCAGGCGCTGCAGCGAGGTCGGCACCCATTGCGGCCTTGCGGTTTCCATCGCGCCTCCTCTCCGGCCGTCGGCAGGCGGTCCCGTAGCAGGGAGTATGATCGGCGTCCGCCGACCCGTCAAACGCGGAACTGCCGCGACAGGACCGGGCGGCTCGGTCGTCGCGGCGGGGGATCGGCTCAGCCGCCGTTGCGCGGTGTGGCCTGGTAGCCCAGCAGCCGCAGCGGGCGGTCCGAGATCG
>JAFGHH010000243.1 GCA_016930215.1 Deltaproteobacteria bacterium | reverse complement strand
GCACGAGCACGTACACCTGCCAGTTCTACGTCCTGGCGCAGGGCGATGGGCTGCGGGTCGAGCTGAACTGGGACACCCGCGGCTCGGGCTTCGGCGACACGGACGTCGATCTCCACCTGCACAGGTGGGGGGCCACGAGCGAGTTCTGCAGCGCGGACGACTGCTACTTCTCCAACTGCAAGGCCTCATCCTACAGCTCGCTCGACTGGGGCCTCGCCCCGACGACCGACCTCACGGCCTGCCGGAACGCCCCGCACGGCGAGGGGGCGCGCTGGGTGACGCGCGGGTCGTGTTTCAACCCGCGGCTGGACGTCGACGTCATCACCTGCACGCCGAGCGTGACCGACCCGACGAGTTCCAGCTTCTGCGCGCCGGAGAACATCAACATCGACAACCCGCCGCTGTACGAGCCGCTGCGCGTGATGGTCAACTACTGGTCGTCCCACAGCTACTCGGGCACGACCAACGCGGAGATCAGCATCTACTGCGGCGGGGGCCTGCGCGCGACGTTCGGGCCGCAGCCGCTGACCGTTTCCGGCGGCTGCAGCGGCCAGAACTGGATGGTGGCCGACGTGATGTTCTACACGGGGCGCTGCGGCGAGCTCGATTGCGAGATCGTCCCGCTGCTCGACGACTCCGGCGGGGGGTACGTGCATTCCGGCACGGCTTTCGGCCCGGCCTGGAGCACCTTCACCCACTCGCCCTGAGCGAGCCACGACCCGCGCGACGGCGCGGCTCCGGTTCGCCCGAGCGGAGCAGGGCGATCCGCCGCGCGGTGCGGGCGACATCCACGGGTCCGCGCTGGGTCGAGCCGATGCAGCTGCGGCGCAGGACGTCCCACCACAGGTCGTGTCCCGGGCCGTCCCGCCCGCCGTCGCCGAACCGGGCGTGAAGCAACCCGTTCGTCCTCGCGACGTCGTCCGCGACGGAGCTCCGGATCCACGGCAGTTCCTGGGCCGCGCTGCCGACCCGGGCCACCGCGCCCAGTCGCTGGCACGCCTCGTGGACCCGCCGGACGACCCGCTCGAGCCCGGAGATGCCGGGCAAGGCATCGTCGCTCCGGGACGTCGCCGCCGGCCTCGCGGTTTCCGCCCCCGCCGTCCGCCCACCCGCCGGACGGCCCGACGCGCGCTGCAACGCCTCGTGGAATGCGCGCACGATGCCGACGAGCAGGGCCCGTTTGCTGGAATACCGCGCGAAGACCGTGGAGCGCGCGAAACCGGCGCGCCGTGCGATCTCCACGACCGACGTCCCGTCGTATCCTTGCCGTTCGAAGAGCTCGGAAGCAGCGAGCAGGATCGGGTCGATAGGGGACGTTCGCTCTCCTGCCATTCGGCCTCCCCGATCAGGTCGCTGCCTTGGAGGGACTATCCCTCGGTCATGGGTCCATCCACCATCCCCCATTTGGGGGAGGAGTCTCCCGCAGTGCTGGAGCGCGCGGTTCGTCCGTGATAGCGTCGCCACCGTGCGCGGGCTTCGAAGACGGTTGCAGGCTGCGGAGGACCTTGCCGCGATCGGCCGCCTCGCGCTGGAAGGGCTGCGCCGGCAGCTGCCGGCGCTCGGCGCCTTCACGTTCTTCCCGTTGCGCCCCGGGCTGCAGGACGCCAGCGCGGTCCTCCAGTGGTCCCGGAGCACCCCCACGGACGTGTTGCTGTCGCGGTTCCTGCGGGTCGCGCCGCGGCTGCAGCAGGACCTGGGTCCGCTGCCGGGGATGCTCGGCACGACGCGCACGCACGACCTGGCGCGGCGATTCCCGCGCGGCGTGCTGGAGCGGACGCGGTTCTACACCGAGTTCGCGCGCCCCTGCCGCATCGAGCGGCAGATCCTGGGCTTCTGCATCGGCGACGGCCGGCTCGGCGGCTTCCTCTGCGTCGCCCGGGGGGCCCGCGCCCGCCCCTTCTCGGAGCACGAGGTCGCGCGGGTGGAGGAAGTGCGGGCGGAGGTCGAGCGGGCCTTGGTGCGGCTGCAACGCACCGGACGGTCGCTCGACGGCCCGCCCGGACTGCTGGCGGCCCTCGAGCAGGGTCTTCCGCTGTCCTGCGCGCTGTTCGACCTCCGCGGCTCGCTGCTGTGGGCGTCGCGCGCGGCCGCCGACCGGCTGCAGGCCGAGGCGGTGCGCCTGGGGCCCGCGTACATCGTCTGGGACGGCACGCCCCGGTTTGCCGCCTGGCGCCGCGCCGCCCTCGCGGTTCTCGATTCGACGCACGCACCGTCGGGACCCCGAGCGGTCTACGCCGGGCCGCAGCCGGCCACCGTGCGCTGCCTGGAGCTGCCGACGGGCGACCGCCTGGCGCTCGTGATCGATGAGGAGTCGACGGAGGCCCGCGGCTCGCCGGAGCACACGTCGGAGTTGAAGCGCCACGGGCTGACCTCGCGCGAGGCGGACGTGGCCGAGCTGGCCGCGCGCGGCTACTCGGTGCTCAACCTGTCCTCGCGACTCGCCGTTGCGGAGTGCACGATCCGCAGCCACCTCAAGCAGATCTACCGGAAGCTGGGCGTGGCCAGCCGGGCCGAGCTGGCGGCGCGGCTGTTCGCGGCTCGTGCGGGGGATCCGGTCCCGGGACCCGAGGAAACCGTCGGGTTCGCCGGGCCGGACGGCGCCTGAGAGCGCCGCGGGCGTCCGGGTCCGACCCGGGTGCGCTGCCGACCGTTTGACACCCCGCTCGATGGTCGCTAGAGGGGTACGGCGATGGGTCGTGCCGCGCCGCTGCTGTTGCTCGTGCTGGCCCTCGGCTGCGCCAACCGGCACGGTCGCGAGGACCCGCGCGCGCCGCGGGCCGAGGCGGCGCCGCTGCTCGAGCGTGATGCGGGGGCCGGGACGGGCGACCGGAGCGACGGGGGTGCCCTCCCGACGGTCGATGCGGGGCTCCCGTCGGCGAACGACGCGGACCCGGCGGACCCTGCGGTCGCGGACGCCGGGGCGGCGGCCGTCGTGCCGGAGCGTCGGCGGGTCGTGATCCAGGGCGCCGGCGACTACATCCTCCACACCCGCGTGCACAACTCGGCGCGTTTCCACGCCGGGGCGACCGACGACCCGGACATCGCCGCCACCGAGGGCTATTCGTACCTGATCTACAAGGTCAAGCCGGCGCTGGCGCGCGGCGACCTCAACCTGTTCAACCTCGAGACGCCGCTGGCCACGGAGCGCCACCCGCAGTCCGGGGACCCGCCGATGCTCAACGGTCCGCCGATCGCCGGCGTGTCGCTGGCGCGCACCGGCTTCCATGTGGCCTCGCTGGCCAACAACCACGCCTACGACCAGGACCTGGAGGGGGTGGTGGAGACGCGTCGTGCCGCCGAGGACGCCGGCCTGCTCGTCGTCGGCGGCGGCGCGGACGGCGACCAGGCACGGGCGCCGGTGTTCGTGGAGCGGAACGGGGTGCGGATCGGTGTGCTGGCCTTCACGGAGACGGTCAACCGGACGACGCTGGTCGAGCGTGGGAGCGCCGTCGTGCCGCAGGTGGCGATCTGGCGCGGCGACGCCGACCTCGAAACGGTCCGCTCGGTGCGCCGGCAGTGCGACCTGCTGATCGTGCTGTTCCACTGGGGCGGCGAGTTCGACCTGGTGCCCAACCGCGCCCAGCGCCGGCTGGCGTCCGCGCTGTGCGGCGAGGGGGTCGACCTGGTCCTCGGCAGCCATTCGCACACGCTGCAGGAGGTGCGGCGGCTCGACGGTCCGGACGAGGGCACCTGCGTGGTCGCCTACTCGCTGGGCAACTTCCTCTCCAACCAGGGGCTCAAGTACCGCGTCGGCTGGGAGAACCCGGACCCGGACCGCGCCCAGGGGATCCCGTACACCCGGGACTCGGCGATCCTGCGGGCGACCTGGGAGGAGGACCCCGAGGGCCGCCTGCGGCTCGCGGCGCTCGAGGCGGTCCCGCTGTGGACCGAGAACAACTGGCTCGACCGTTTCGACGTGCCCGACTTCCAGAACGACGTCTACGTCGCGCCGCTGGCCGTGTCGATTGCCGACGAGGAGCGCGCGGCGCGCTACGCGGCCCTGTACGAGGAGCGGCTGGGGGAGATCGGCAGGGCGCTGGGCGGCGACGTGGTGCTGGTCGAGCCGTGACGGTGCGTGAAGCAACCGGCCGAGCGGCCTCGTTCGCGCCCATCCGGGGCGCCGCGCAGCCCGGCGAGGACCGCGTCGCGGGCCTGGCGGCGCGCGTGCTCCTGCCGGGCAGCCGTCGCAGGCCGTCCCGCCGCCGGGCGCCTCCGTCTTCGCCGATCGTCACGGCGCGACGACGGTCGTTCCCGGTTGTTCCCGCGACTTGACCCGGACCGCGAGTCCGGCTACCAAGCTGTCTGCCGGTTGTTCCGGGAGGCCCGAGCCGGTGCGAGCGGGCCGGAACCGACCAGGGAGGTGGGGTGTGTCCGTCGTGCGTTTCGGAGACTACGAGCTGCTGCGCCGGCTGGGCGCCGGCGGGATGGCCGAGATCTACCTCGCCCGGCCCATCGATCCGGCGCGAGCCGCGGAGCGCTACGCGCTGAAGCGCCTGCTGCCCGAGTTCGCGGCGGCGCCGGAGTTCCTCGAGCTGTTCGAGCGGGAGATGCGGCTGGCGGCGCGCCTGCGCCACCCGAACCTGCTGGGCGTTCACGACAGCGGCCGGGTCGAGGGGCAGTACTTCATCGTGGGCGACTACGTCGAGGGGCTGGACTGCTGGAAGATCTCGCGGCGGCTGGCCCGGCTGGACGAGGTGCTGCCCTTGCACCTCGTGGTGCAGATCGTCGCCGGCGTGTTGCAGGGTCTGGAGTACATCCACAACCTCGGCGACGGACAGGGCCGCCCGGCGGGAGTCGTCCACGGCGACATTTCGCCGTCGAACATCCTGGTCTCGGTGCGCGGCGAGGTGAAGGTCAGCGACTTCGGCGTGGCGCTGGTGCCGAGCGAGGAGCTGGAGCAGCAGCGCCGGCGGAAGCTGCGCGGCAAGATCCGGTTCCTCTCGCCCGAGCAGCTCGAGGGCCGCCCGGTCGATGCCCGCTCGGACCTCTTCTCCATCGGCGTGCTGATGGCCGAGATGATCCTCGGCCGTTCCCCGTTCCACGGCCAGACGGACGTGGCCGTGATGCTCAACATCCGCGACGTGCGTCTCAACCTCTCGGACGACTTCACGCGCAACGTCCCGGACGAGCTGCGCACGACGTTGTTGCGGGCCCTGTCCCGCGAGCCGCGCGAGCGGCACGCTTCCGCCGCGGCGATGCGCGAGGAGGTGTTGCGCTACGCGCACCAATGGAACCTGCGCCTCGACCCCGCGGATCTCGCGGCGCTGGTGACCCGGCTGCTGCGCCCCGGCGACCTCGGCGACCAGGACGCGTACCGCGAGACGCTCACGCCCGAGGAGAACGCGCCGGTGCTGCCGCGCGAGGACCGCGCCGAGGCGGCACCGGGCACGCCCGTCGAGTCCGGCGTGGAATACGTCGTGCGGCGGGCCGACCGCGCGACCCTCGGCCCTGTGACCTACGCCCGGCTGCTGGAGGCGGTGGCGCTGTCCGAGGTCCTGACGCGGGACGAGGTTTCGATCGACGGCGGTCCGTTCCTGCCGTTGACGTCGGTGCCGGGGGTCCGCCAGCACCTGCCGTTGCTCGACCAGACCACGACCGGCGTCGTCCCGCCCGCGGTGCCCGACCGCACCGGGCGGTTCGACACCGACACCGTGGCCGGCGTGTTGCTCGAGCTGTCCGCGGCCCGGGAGACCGGGCTGTTGATCGCGGACCTCCACGCGATCCGCAAGGAGGTCTACTTGGTCGACGGCAACCCGTTGTACGTCTCCTCCAACATCCAGGGCGAGCAGTTGGGCGCGTTCCTCGTCGCGCGCGGCGTGATTTCGACGATGGAGCTGGACATGGCGCTCGCCGTGCTGCCCCGCTACCAGGGGAGGATGGCCGACGCCCTGCTGGCACTCGAGGCGATCGATCCGATGACGCTGTTCGAGCAACTGACGGAGCACCTCCGCTTGCGGCTGCTCGACTTGTTCACCTGGCAGTCCGGCGTGTGGATGTTCTACCGCGGCGTGGAGTGCCAGCGGGAGTTCAGCCTCCCGCCGGCGACGCCCGGGCTGCTGCGGGACGGCATCGAGCATTCGCTGCCGGCCCACGAGCTCGAGTCGTGGTGGAGCGCGACGGCGCCGATCGAGCTGGTGGCCGCGTCCGATCCCCGGCCGCCCAGGGACTGGTGGGCGCTCGGCGACGCCGACCAGACCGTGCTCGACGCGCTCGCCCACCGCACCACCGGCGCGGCGCTGCTCGGCCAGCTGCTGCGCCAGCGCATCGACCTGGAGCGCACGGAGATCCTCCGCGCGGTCCACTTCGCCCTGATGGCCGGCCTGGCTCGGCTGACGCTGGTCTGACCTTCGCCGCCGCCGGGCGCCGCCGGGCAACTGGCGCGCGGACCGTTCGATCCGTATGCTTCGGTTTCGCCGCCCGCGGGGGCCGAGCGGAGACGGAGGAGCGACGATGCGACGAATGGCGTGGTGCGGGTGCCTGATCCTGCTGGCGGGAGCGTGCGGGGACGACGGGACGGGCGCCGATGTCGCCGACGTCGTGGACGACGCGGCCGACGGCCTCGACGGGGAGCCGGACGGGGAACCCGAGGCGGACTCGAACGACGTCGAGGCGGATGCCGGGGAGGACGGTGACGGGGCGGACGCGACGCCGCCGTTGGACCCGGAGCCGGGCGAGGTGGTCGAGCTGACGGCGGGGCCGGACGGTGCCTTCGCCATCGACCTGGCCACGCCTGCCGGACCGGCGCGGCAGTACGGCCTCGTGCTCCACTCGGGCTTCTGGGGCAGCGGCCAGTTCGACTACGAGCTGACGGTGACCGCGGCGGCGGCGGCGACGAGCGGTGCGGCCAAGACCGACTCGTCGGCGTCGGCCGCGCCGCCGCGGCCCCGTTTCGCGTGGCCGGTGGCTCCGGAACAGGCGGCGCGGGCGCTCCGCGAGGGCGCGATCCGGGTGGCCCGCGACCCGCTGCCGCCGCCGACGGTGGGCGACCGTCGTTCGTTCCAGATCTCCGACGCCGCCGGGCGCCCGCAGACGATCGAGGCCGAGTGCCTCGCGGTGGGGGACGACATCGCGGCCTGGATGGACCGCACGACGGCGGGCGGCGAGGACCCGGCGGCCGGCACGCTGGCCGACGTGATGACGGGTTTCGACGAGATCGTGCTGCCGCGGCACCGAATTTTCTTCGGCGAGGAGCCGGACACCTGCGGGGACGGCGTGATCAACCTGCTGTGGAGCCCGCTGGTCGCGGACGTCGGGGCGATGGCCTACTTCTCGCCGTGCGACATGTTCGACGCGGCGGCCCTGCCGCCGGGCTGCGGCGCCTCCAACGAGCAGGAGATCCTGTACGCGACGCCGCCCTCGATGCTGCCGAGCTACATGGCCTCGGTCAGCGCGATCCTGGACCTCCTGGCGCACGAATCGCAGCACCTGATCTACTTCCACCGCAAGGTGATGCTCGCCGGTGCGCTCGGCAACGAGAACATGTACATCCTGGAGGGCTGGGCGGAGCTGGGGGAGGACCTCAGCGGCTACGGCACGTCGCTGTTCTTCATCGCCCAGGCGGGGCTGGAGAACACCGACCAGGTGGGGGCGTACGAGTTCCTCCGCGCGGGCGGGAGCTACGTCGAGAGCCGCGACGGGCTGCTGCGGGGGGTCTCCTACCTGTGGACGCGCTACCTGTTCGACCGGATGGGCGGCGAGCGGGCCGAGGCGGACGGGACGATCACGGACCTGGGGGGCGTGGCGTGGTCGCGCGCGATCATCGACCTCGGGCAGGAGGGGATCCAGGCCATCGAGCTGAGCTGCGAGGAGGAGATCGAGGAGTTGATCTTCGACTGGTGGACGGCGCTGTTCCTCACGGGTCGAACCGACGCGGGCGGCGAGCCGCTGGCCGTGGAGCCGCGGTTCGCCTACCGGTCGCAGTACGACGACCCGCTGACCGGGGCGCCGCGCGGCTTCGACCCCTACGCCGACTTCCGCGGGATGTTCTCGCTCGTCGGACCGGTGGTGGTGACGCCGGCCTCGGCCGACGGCCGGATCCCGGCCACGGGCAGCGAGCTGGTGCTGCTCGAGCCGGACGGCACGGCGTCCAGGCTGTCGGTGCGGGTGACGGCCGAGGCGGACGCCGAGCTGCGGGTGCGGGTGGTGCGGCTGCGCTAGCGCTTGGAGTACTGGAAGCGCTTGCGGGCGCCCGGCTGGCCGTACTTCTTGCGTTCCTTCTTCCGGGCGTCGCGGGTCAGGAGGCCGGCCTTCTTGATCGGGCCGCGGCGCTTCTGGTCGGCCAGCACCAGCGCCTTGGCGATGCCGTGGCGGATCGCCTGGGCCTGGCCCGTGAGCCCGCCGCCGCAGACGTTGACGATCACGTCGTAGGCGGTCTCGGCCTCGGCCAGGGTCAGCGGCCGCCGGAGAACGTTGCGCAGCAGCTCGCGCGGGAAGTACTCGTCGAGCGTCCGCTCGTTGATGGTGATGGTCCCGGTGCCGGGCGTCAGCATGACGCGGGCGACGGCGCACTTGCGCTTGCCGGTGGCCGTCCAACGCTGGGTCTCGGTCGCCATGGCGCTTCTTGCTCCTCTCACAGGTGGGTGGGCAGCGGCACGGGCTGTTGCGCCTTGTGCGGGTGTTCGGGACCGGCATAGAGCTTGAGCTTGAGCAGCATCTTCCGGCCCAGGGTGGTCTTGGGCAGCATGCCGCGGACGGCCTCGCGGAGCAGCCGGTCGGGATGGGCCCGGCGGACGGTGCCGAGCGTCCGGGTGCGGAGGCCGCCCGGATGGCCGGAGTGGTGGCGGTAGGGCTTCTGCTGCTCCTTGCGCCCGGTGACGGCGACGCGGTGGGCGTTGGTGACGATGACGAAATCGCCCATGTCCACGTAGGGGGTGAAGCTGGCCTTGTGCTTGCCGCGCAGCACGGACGCGATGCGGGAGGCCAGCCGTCCCAGCGTCTGGCCGGAGGCATCGACGAGGTACCAGCGCCGTTCGATCTCGCCCGGCTTGGCCTGGAAGGTCTTCATCGGAACCCGACTCCTTGCCGGCCCGGTACGCGTCCGGGGTCCGGCGAAACGCGCTTTCTTAGGCCGATCCGGGCGATCTGTCAATCCCCCGGGCCGGGCCGGTCTAGACCGCGGCGTCCGCGGTCGCCTCGTCGCCGGTCGGCCCCGGCTCCTGGGCCAGGTCGGCGCTGGGCTCGTCGGCGGTCATCTCGACCCGGCGGTAGGCCGCGAAACCTGTGCCGGCCGGGATCAGGCGGCCCATGATCACGTTCTCCTTCAGGCCGCGCAGGTCGTCGGTCTTGCCGGCGATGGCGGCCTCGGTCAGGACCTTGGTCGTCTCCTGGAACGAGGAGGCGGCGAGGAAGCTCTCGTTGGACAGCGAGGCCTTGGTAATCCCGAGCAGCAGCGGCTCGGCGGAGGCCGGCTGCAGGCCCTGGGCGATGACCTGGGCGTTGCGCTCCTCGAACATCCACTTCTCGACCCGTTCGTCCACCAGGAAGTTGGTGTCGCCGGGGTCCTTGACCTGGACGCGGCGCAGCATCTGCCGGACCACGACCTCGATGTGCTTGTCGTTGATCGGCACGCCCTGGTGGCGGTACACGGTCTGGATCTCATCGACCAGGTAGCGGGCCAGGTCGCGCTCGCCGCGCACGCGGAGGATGTCCTGCGGGTCCTGCGGGCCCTCCATCAGCGCCTCGCCGGCCTTCACGAACTGGCCGTCGGTGACGATGATGTGCTTGCCCTTCGGGATCTGCACCTCGGACGAATCGCCGATCTGCGGCTCGATCTCGATCACGCGCTTGCCGCGCCGGTCGGGGCGGAAGCGGACCAGGCCGTCGATCTCGGAGATCACGGCCGGCTCCTTGGGCTTGCGCGCCTCGAACAGCTCGGACACGCGCGGCAGGCCGCCGGTGATGTCCTTGGTCTTGGCCGCCTCGCGCGGGATCTTGGCGATCACCGTCCCGGCGTCGACGTGCTGGCCCTCCTCGACCTGGAGGATCGCGCCGATCGGCATGAAGTAGCGGGCCTCGTTGCCGTCGGGGAGCCTCTTGGTCGAGCCCCAGCCGGTCGCGTCGTCGTCGCGGCCGCCGCGCTTGCGCTCGTCGGGGCAGCTCTCCTTGATCGAGACGCGCGGCCGCAGGCTCGGGTCGCGCGACTCGATGATCACCTTGCTCGCCTTCTCGCCGGCCTCCTTGCGCTCCTCGAAGGTCACCGTCTCCTCGAGGTCGCCGAACTTCACCCAACCGTCGGTGTGGGTCAGGATCGGCAGCGCGTAGCCGTCCCACTCGGCCAGCAGCGTCCCCCGCTCGACGACCTGTCCCTCCGCGACGTAGATCGTCGCGCCCTGCTGGACGGCGTACTTGTGCTCGTGCCCGTCTTCCTCCTTGACGTACATCGTGCCGGTGCGGTTCATCATGACCCGGGTGCCGTCCGAGCGTTTGACGATCGTCAGGCGTTCGAAACGGACCTGGCCCTTCTCGTTGGCCCTTGCCTGCTGCTGGCCGGCGGCGGACCGGGAGGCGACGCCGCCGATGTGGAAGGTGCGCATCGTCAGCTGCGTGCCCGGCTCTCCGATCGACTGGGCGGCGATCACGCCCACCGCCTCTCCGATGCTCACCAGGTGGCCGCGCGCGAGGTCGCGTCCGTAGCACATGGCGCAGACGCCGCGCTTGGTCTGGCAGGTCAGCACGGAGCGCAGCTTGACGATCTCGCGGGTCTCCTCGATCGCCTTGGCGGCCTCCTCGTCGATCTGGTGGTCGGCCGGGACGATCAGCCGCATCGTCAGCGGGTCGTAGATGTCCTCCGCCGCCACCCGCCCCAGCACGCGCTCGCGCAGCGGGATCTGCTCCTTGCCGGTCTCGTCGATCAGCTTGCGGACCTCGATCCCCTCGAGCGTTCCGCAGTCGATCTCGGTGATCACGGCGTCCTGTGTGACGTCGACCAGCTTGCGGGTGAGATAGCCCGAGTTGGCGGTCTTGAGGGCGGTGTCGGCGAGGCCCTTGCGGGCGCCGTGGGTCGAGATGAAGTACTGGAGGGCGGACAGGCCCTCGCGGAAGTTCGCGGTGATCGGGGTCTGGATGATCTCGCCCGACGGCTTGGCCATCAGCCCGCGCATTCCGGCCAGCTGCTTGACCTGATCCTTGTTGCCGCGGGCGCCCGAGTTCATCATCATCCACAGCGGGTTGAACGAGCGCACCGTGCGTTTTTCGCCGGACTTCGGATCGACGACATCCTCGTACTGGATCCCGGCGATCATCTTCTCCATCACCTGGTCCGTGATCCGCGACCAGGTGTCGACGACCTTGTTGTACTTCTCGCCCTCGGTGATCCGGTTCTCCGCATGATCGTTGGTGAAACGGTCGACCTCGCCCTGGGCCGTCTCGATCAGGTGGCGCTTCTCGACGGGGATCCGGATGTCGCCGATGCAGATCGACATCCCGGACTGGGTGGCGTAGCGGAAGCCGAGCGTGCGGACGCGGTCGGCGAGGATGACGGTCGTCTTGTTGCCGCACTTGCGGTAGCACTCGTCGATCAGGCGCGAGAGGTCGGCCTTGCTCATCACCTTGTTCACGAGGTCGAAGCTGAGGTCCTTGGGCACGACCTCCCAGAGCAGGATGCGGCCGACGGTGGTGAGCACGAGTTTGCCGTCCATGCGGACCTTGACCGCGGCGTGCAGGTCGACCTCGCCGGCGTCGCAGGCCGCGCGGACCTCTTCCGGGGAGCCGAAGATGCCGATGAAGTCCCCGCGGGCCTCGGAGCCCTGGCGGTACTCGCCCCGCACGAACGGGCGCTGGACGGTGAGGTAGTAGATCCCGAGCACCATGTCCTGGGTCGGGTTGATGATCGGGCTGCCGTGGGCGGGGCTGAGGATGTTGTTGGTCGACATCATCAGCACGCGCGCTTCCATCTGCGCCTCGACCGACAACGGCACGTGCACGGCCATCTGGTCGCCGTCGAAGTCGGCGTTGTAGGCCTGGCAGACGAGCGGGTGGAGTTGGATTGCCTTGCCCTCCACGAGCACCGGCTCGAAGGCCTGGATGCCGAGGCGGTGCAGGGTCGGGGCACGGTTGAGCAGGATGGGGTGTTCGGTGATCACCTCTTCGAGGATGTCCCAGACCTCGGGCGATTCCTTTTCGACCTTCTTCTTGGCGGCCTTGATCGTGTTGACGATCCCGCGTTCCTCGAGCTTGTTGTAGATGAACGGCTTGAACAGCTCGACGGCCATCTGCTTCGGCAGCCCGCACTCGTGCAGCTTGAGCTCCGGGCCGACGACGATCACGGAGCGGCCGGAGTAATCGACGCGCTTGCCGAGCAGGTTCTGGCGGAAGCGACCCTGCTTGCCCTTGAGCATGTCGGAGAGGCTCTTGAGCGGGCGCTTGTTGGGGCCGGTGATGGTCTTGCCGCGGCGGCCGTTGTCGAACAGCGCGTCGACGGCCTCCTGCAGCAT
>JAFGHH010000242.1 GCA_016930215.1 Deltaproteobacteria bacterium | reverse complement strand
GCTCGTGCACTGCGCCCCGCGCCCGTTCGTGCCGTAGACCCGCGACAGGTCCCAGATCGCCAGGCAGCCGCCGTCGAAGTCCGTGCCGACGATGTTGGCCCGCCACATCTCGTACAGCTGCGTTCCGCGGTGGACGATTAGGTGGCAGTCGCCGTCCGAGGCACACTCGTAGCCGTCCTCCCCCTCCAGCGCGCCGCCGGGCGGCACCGGCATCGGCGCCAGGTCGCAGTCCGGGTCGAAGAAGTCGTCGGTCGCCGTGAAGGTCCTCATCGGCGCCGTCCCGTCGTCGTGCAGCACCTCGATCGAGAAATCGATCTGGAACACGTCGCCGTTGCCCCAGCCCCCCGCGGCCCGCAGCGCGGCGATCGTCGCGGCCGAGTTGCCGGCGGCCGCCGTGTCGTAGACGTCCTGCGTCCAGATCGCGCCCGGCGGGAAGTAGTGCCCGCCGGTGTCGGCATCCGCGTCGGCGTCGGCGTCGGCACCCACGTCGTCGGCGTCGGCGTCCGCGTCGGCACCCGCGTCGTCGGCGTCGGCGTCCGCGTCGGCTCCGACGTCGGCATCGGCGTCGGCGCCCGCCTCCGCCTCCGCTTCGGCGGGCACGTCCGTGCCGGCCGCGTCGTCCCCGCCGGTGTCGGTCGAGGAATCGTCGCCGCAGGCCGCCAACGGCAGCATGCCTGCCGTCCACAGTGCCGCCATCCAACGAAGCCGCCGTCCGGTGCCGGTCGTGCCGTCCATGTCTCACCTCCGGCGGCATGGTACCACGCGGGCCGGGCGGAAGGATCCGGGGTTCGACGCCGGAACGTCCAAGGTCGGAACCACCGCCGGTGTCGTTGACCTCGTGGAGGATCGCGGGCGACGGCATTCGCGCGGCGGCGAGTTCCGGGGTCCGGCGCGGGTTGGGAATACCGCCGGGTCGTCGGCGGTACGGGAGGAGAGGAGGTCGAGTGCGATGATGGAGCCCGGACGGATGCGTTCCCGCTCGTTGCTGCCGTTGCTGCTGGTCGTCCTGGTCGTCGGCTGCGGCCCGTCGCCGCGGGCCGCGCGCGCGCCGGACTCGGGCGAGCCCGCGATGCGGGTGATGACCTACAACGTGAACTTCGGCCTCGGCGGGGACCCCGAAGCGCTGGCCGGGGTCCGCGCCGCCGGGGCCGACGTCGTGTTCCTGCAGGAGACGAACGCCGAGTGGGAGGCCGCGTTCCGGCGGGATCTTGGGGACGTCTACCCGACGATGGAGTTCGTCGAGCGTCCGGCGGCGGGCGGAATGGGGTTGTTGTCGCGTTGGCCGGTGCGCGAGGCCGAGGTGCTCGAGCCGCCGCCCGGCGGCTGGTTCCCGGCGTGGCGGGTCGTGCTGGCGACGCCGCTGGGCCCCGTGCAGTTCCTCGGCCTGCACCTGCGCCCGCAGATCAGCGACTCCGGCTCGGTCGTCTCGGGCTACTTCACCACCGGCGACGAGCGGCTGGCAGAGATCCGCGCGTACCTCGAGCGGCTCGATCCGGGGCTGCCGACGCTGCTGCTCGGCGACTTCAACGAGACGACCGGCGGCGACGCGCTCGAGCACCTGGCGGGACTGGGATACCGGAGCGCGCTGAACGAGTTCGACCCCGGCCGCGAGACCTGGCACTGGACGACGTCGGCGGGGAGCATCTCGTTCCAGTTCGACCATCTGGTGCACGACGCCCGGCTCGAGCCGCTCGAGGTCCGGGTGTTGCAGGAAGGCCGTTCGGACCACCTGCCGGTGCTCGGGGTGTTCGTGGCCGCCCGGAACGACGGGGGAGGGTGAGGTCCGCGCCCGGCGGCTCTTGCCGCGGCCTCCGGCGGCTTCTATCCTCGAGCCGATCGGTCGCCGGAGGTTGCCGGCGCGGGCCGGGCACCGGAGAGGAGGCGTGCATGAGTGGTGGACGGATCCTGGGCGTTCTGTCGGTCATGCTGGTCGCGTTGGGGCTCGGGTGCGGTCCGGCGGCCGCCGGGGAAGGCGCCCGGGAGCCGATTCCCGAGCCGTCGGCGTCCGGCGACGTCGGCGCAGGGCCGCTGTCCGGCACGGCGGACGAGGGGGACCTCGACACGCCGCTGCCCTGCCCGGTCGCCGGCGGGCCGGAGGGGTTCGGGCCGATCCCGTGGCCTGCGGAGACGGCCGGGGAGCGCTGGGCCCTGCACCAGACGAACGTGGCGAAGGTCCGCTCGTCGCAGGCGCGGCCCGTCGAGGTCTGCGGGGTGCGGGGGCAGGTCGACTGGCTGATGCGCTTGACCTGTCCGGACGGGTCGCGCGCGTTCTCCGATCCCGAGACCGCTCACAACTCGCGGGCCGGCAACGTCGGCTCCGGCGGCCGGTGCGACACGATCATCGATCTGTACCTGGTGCCGTGCCCGGACCGCGAGTACGAGGTCTACATGGACCTGTACCACTGCGCGCCGGGCGAGAGCTTCTGAGCGACGCTGCCCCGCGCGCTTGCGCTTTCCTCGGTATCGCCTAGGCTGCGGTGCAGCGCGCGCACGGCGGAGGGGACCGCTCGCGAAGCGAGGCGGGCACGGGCCGTTCGGCGCGGCGAGGGGATGCGATGGCGATCGAGGGAGGAACCCGGGGACGTCTGGCCTGGACGACCGTCGCGCTGCTGCTCGCCGCACATCCGGCGTGCGACTGCGGCGGCGGCGATTCGATGTCGGGAACCTGCACGACGAGTGCCGACTGCCCGGCGGGGGCGGTGTGCGTGGACGGGACGTGCGTCTTCTCCGACGGCGGGGCCGACGGCGACGCCGACGCGCCGGCGGACGGGTGGGACGGCGGCGAGACGTGCCCGGGTCCCGTGTGCGGCGACGCTTGCTGTGCGGCGGGCCAACTCTGCATCGCCGGGACGTGCTGCGACGCCGACCGCGCCTGCGGCGGCATGTGCTGCGGCGCGGACGAGCTGTGCCGGGACGGCGAGTGCGTGCTCGACTGCGGCGACGACCCGCCGTGCTTCGACGAGTGCTGCGAAGCGGACGAGGTGTGCCATGCGTCCGGCTGCCTGGTGCCCGGCGAGCCCTGCGACCACCCGCACGACTGCGGCCCGGACGAGTACTGCGAGCCGACGATCGGCCGCTGCATGCCGCGCGCGGGGATCGACGAGACGTGCGAGTACCGGCCGCCGCCGAGCGCGTTTGCGCCGGAGGTGGAGTGGCACTGGGCCGG
>JAFGHH010000241.1 GCA_016930215.1 Deltaproteobacteria bacterium | reverse complement strand
GGCCATGCCAGCCGCACGGGCTCGGCCCGCGCTTCGCGCGGCCCAGCGCCACGCCGCTACAGGATCCGGGCCGGCGCCGCGCCGCTACTTCTTGAAGGCGTCGAGCTTGCGGCGGTCGAGGGTCGCGGGGCGGGCGCGCGTGCGGGCCCACTCGCGCAACGCCTTGATCCGGTCCTCGTAGGTCGTCGCCAGCGGCACCGTCTCGTGGGCGGCCGCGAGCAGGTCGGCGTTCGCGAGCTCGCGGCCCGCGGAGAACGCCGCGTACAGCGCCGACAACACGACCTGCTCCAGCTCGCTGCCGGAAAACCGCTCGGTCTTGCGCGCCAGCGCCTCGAGGCCGAACTTCTCCGGGTCGCGGCCGTGGGCCGCAAGGTGGATCCGCGCGATCTCGGTCCGCTCGCGGACGTTCGGCAGGTCGAAGAAGAAGATCTCGTCGAAACGACCCTTGCGTGGCAGCTCGGGCGGCAACGCCTCGACCTCGTTCGCCGTGGCCACCACGAACACCGGCTCCCGCTTCTCCTGGAGCCAGGTGACGAATCCGCCGAGCAGCCGGCGGGCGTCCGCCGCGTCGGTGCCGAACCCCTTCTCGATCTCGTCGACCCACAGCACCACCGGCGCCATCGCCTCGGCAATCCGGATCGCCTGGCGCAACACCGCCTCGGGATACTCGTGGCCGACGATCAACCCGAGGTCCAGGCGGACCTCGGGCAGCCCCCAGAAGTGCGCGATCGCCTTGGCGGCCAGCGACTTGCCGCAGCCCTGCACGCCCATCAACAACAACCCGCGGGGCGGCGGGAGGCCGAAGTCGCGGGCGCCCCGGGAAAACGCCGCCTTGCGCTCGTCCAGCCAGCGCTTCAACTCGTCGAGGCCGCCGACCCGGTCGAACGGGACGTCGTCGGCGACGATCTCCATCCCCTCGGCACGCCCGAAACGCCACCCCTTCTCGCGCAGCACCACCGCGGCGGGCGGGACGGCGCCGCCGGCGGAGCGGACCGCCTTGCGCACCACCCAACGCGCCTCGGCCAGCGTCAGGCCGCGCAGGGCGTCGCCGACGGCGGCGAGCTGGGCGGGCTCGGCGGCCAGCTTGAGGCCGGCCAGCGCCTCCCCCGCCACGGTCGCCAGCACCGCGGGGTCGGGGAGCGGCAGCGACAACACCACCACGTCGTGCTCCAGCTCCGCAGGCACGCGGAACAGCGGGGCGACCAGGATCAGCCGACGCCCCGCCGGGGCGGCGGCCACGAAAGCCCGGATCGCTCGTGCCACCGTCGGCTGCTCGAGGAACGAATGGACGTCGGCCAGCAGCAGCACCTGCGGCCCGCCCGCCTCGCGCAGCGTGCGCAGCTCCGACGCCACCGCCTCCGCCGGGCGGATGCCGGGGGCGTCGAGCAGCGACCAGGCGCGGAACGGGACGCCCAGCTCGCGCGCGATCGCGGCCACGGCGGCAACGAGCCGCGGCTCCTCGTGCGTCTCGCAGCAGACCACCGGACAGCCGGCGTGCAGGACCTCGCGGACCGGTCCGTCGAAAGCGTCGGCCACGGCTAGCGCTCCTCCTGCACCGTCACGCGCACCACCTCCTCGAAGGAGGTGATGCCGGCGGCGAGCTTGTGCACGGCGACCTCGCGCAGCGAACGCATGCCGTCGGCGCGGGCCTGGCGCGCAATCGAGGCGGCGTCGGCCTCGTCGGCGACCAGCTTGCGGACCCCGTCGGTCATCTCGAGCACCTCGTAGATCCCGGAGCGCCCGAACAGGCCGGTGCCGCGGCAACGGGGACAGCCGGTGCCGCGTGCGACCTTCAGCTCCGGCGGCCGGCCGCCGCGCATCGGGATCTCGAGCAGCGCGACCTGGTCCGGCGTCAGCGTCTCCTCGACCTTGCAGTTCTGGCAGACCTTGCGCACCAGGCGCTGGGCGACGACCCCGGTCAACGTCGAGTTGATCAGGAACTTGTCGACGCCCAGCTCCAGCAGCCGGGTGACGGTGGAGGGCGAGTCGTTGGTGTGCAGCGTGGAGAACACCAGGTGGCCGGTCAGGGCGGCCTGGACGGCGTAGTGCGCGGTCTCGGCGTCCCGGATCTCCCCGACCATGATGATGTCGGGGTCCTGCCGCAGGAACGTGCGCAGCATCGTCGGGAACGTCACGTCGACCTTCGGCTGCACCGCCACCTGGTTGAACTCCTCGACCACCATCTCGATCGGGTCCTCGATCGTGACGATGTTCACCTCGGGCGTCGCCAGCGCGCGGAGCGACGAGTAGAGCGTCGTGGTCTTGCCGGAGCCGGTGGGGCCGGTGACCAGGATCAGCCCGTTGGGCCGCGCGATGAAACGCTCGTAGGCCTCGAGCTCCTCGGGGTACATCCCGAGGTCGCCCAGCTCGACCAGGATCTGCTCGGGGTCGAAGATGCGCAGCACCACCTTCTCGCCGAAGGCGACGGGCAGCGTCGAGACGCGCATCTCGATCTCGCGGGTCTCCCCGCCGCCCGCACCGCCGCCGGGCGAGGTCTTGATCCGGCCGTCCTGCGGCTTGCGCCGCTCGGCCACGTCCATCCGCGCCATCATCTTGAACCGCGAGACGATCGCACCGTGGACCACCTTCGGCACGCGGTACACCTCGTGCAACACGCCGTCGATCCGCATCCGCACGATGCTCGCCTCGCGCCGCGGCTCCAGGTGGATGTCGCTCGCCCGGTTGTCGAACGCGTAGTGCAGCAGGTACTCGACCGCGTTGACGATGTGCCGGTCCGTCGCCTCGATCTCGTCGACCCGCTTGAGACGGAAATACTGCTCGAGGTTGCCGAGGTCCACGCCGGCCTGCACCGGACCGCCGCCCCGCACCTGCTCCTCCGCCGCCGTGACCGACCGCTGGAAACCGTACACCTCCGTGATGATCTTCTGGATCGCCCGCCGGCTGGCCATCACCGCGACCACCTTGCGGCCCGTGATCCGCTGCAGCTCGTCGATCAACGCCTCGTCCAGCGGGTCGGCCATCGCCACCCGGATCGCCCCGTCGCCCGACTCGAGCGGCACCACCGAGTGGCGGCGGGCGAAAGGCCGCGAGACCGTCGCCGTGATCAGCTCGGGGGACAGCTTGAGCGGGTCGATCTGCACGAACGGCAGGCCCATCATCCGCGCCTGCACCTCGACCACCCGCTCCTCGTCGAGGTGGTCCGCGGGGTCGGAGGCCAGCGGGAAGTGGAACGACGCGATTACCTCGGCGTCCGTCGGCTCGTGGATCTCGTCGCCCCGCAGCCGCGCGGCGAGCCGCTGGCGCTGGAGGTGCGCGCGCTGCGCCGACGCCTTCGCCGCCAGCTCCTCGCAGTGCACCGGCTTGAGCAGCCCGAGGTCGACCAGCGCGGCCAGCAGCTCGTCGAGCGAAGGGAGCCGCGGGGCGGCTGCGGCGTTCGTCGGTGACGGCATCGGTCCTCCACCGGTTCCACCGGTCTACCGGGCGATCCTGGCCGACCGGCGGGAAGCCGTCAACCTCCCGCTCCCCGATCCTGAACGGCGGCCGCCTTCCTTCGGTGTTCCGGGAGCGGGAGGGCTTCGGCGTCCTCGGCGTCCCCTACGGCCGGCCGTCGGTCGGGTAGCGCGGGAGCGCCCACGTCCCCCAGATCGCGTCATCGATGCCGCCCGCGGCGATGATCTCCCGGTACAGCCGCGCCGCGGCGGTCTCCTCGCGCGGCAGCGCCTCGTCGGCGAAATCGATGCGGTACAGGCCGAACCGCTCCCCGAAACCGTAGGACCACTCGAAGTTGTCCGTCAGCGACCAGTGCAGATAGCCGCGCAGGTCGAAGCCCTCGCCGAGCGCCACGCCGACCACGCGCACGTGCTCGAGCAGGTAGAACGGGCGCTGGGTGTCGCCGGAGTCGGAACAGCCGTTCTCGGTGACGTACAGCGGCAGCCCCCAGCGGCCGTACCGGCGCACGGTGGCGAGGAAGCTGCCGGCGTCGATCTCGCGCCGCATCTCGTTGTGCGGCAGCAGGGGATCGTAGCGGTCGACATCGAGCAGCGGCAGGCCGTGCAGCGGCGCGACGCCGCCGAACGCACCCGCCTCGGCCCGCCCCGGGCCGTAGTAGTTGATGCCGAGCCAGTCCAGCGTCCCGGCCAGCTCCGGGAAGGTGCCCTCGGGCGGCACCGTGTCGACGTCGTCGAAGTCGCCGTCCATGTTCACGTCGAGCCGGCCGGAGGTCCACGCCTCGGGAAACACGTCGTTGACGATGTACTCGATGCGCTCCGAGGCGAACACGTCGTCGGGGTCGGCGGGATTCTTCGGGGGAAACAGGCCGGCGACGGCGGCGTTGCCGACCAGCGCGGGGACCGTGTCGCCGTCGGCGTCGATGAGGTCCAGCTCCCGGATCGCCGCGGCCGCCCGCGCGTGGGCGAAGATGAAGTGCACCCCCGCGAGCTGCGCGCCGTCCAGGTCGAGGATCCCGCCCGGGGGATGGTCGCCCGAGAGGTACCCGGCCGACATCACCGTGAACGGCTCGTTGAGCGGGATCCACTGGTCGACCTCGGCCGCCAGCGCCGGCACCACGTGCCGCGCGAATTCCTCGAACTCGTCCTCGAACTCCGTCCCCTCCGCGCGCAACAGGTCGACGCGGCCGAGCTGCGACTGGACCCACAACGGCACGACCCAGTGGTACAACGTCACGAACACCTGCAGCTCGCGGTCCCGCGCCGCCCGGACCACCGTCCGGTAGTGCTCCAGCGCCTCGTCGTCCCACACGTCCCGCTCGGGCTCGATCCGCGCCCATTCGACCCCGAGCCGCACCGCGTTGTGGCCCATCGAGACCGCGCGGTCGAGGTCCTCCTCGTACAGCTCCCAGAAGCCGGCGCCCCGGCCCGACGTCTGGTGGTCGATGATGTGGAGCTGGTCCTCCCACTCGGACCAGTTGCTGGCCACCGTCCCGCCGTCCGGCGCCCGCCGCCCCTCGACCTGGTACGCCGCCGAGGCGCTGCCCCACAGGAAGCCGTCGGGAAAACGCACGTCGACCGGGGCGTCGGGCCACAACGCGGCGTCGTCCGCCGGGACGTCCGCGACCGACCCGTCGTCGTCGCCGTCGGCATCGCCGTCCGCGCCGTCCGGGACGTCGGGGACGTCGGGGCCGACGTCGGCGGCGGAGTCGTCGTCCGAACATCCGCCGGCAAGGAGCAGGGCGGCGGCAAGCGGGGCGAGCGGCGCGGGCGTGCGGAACATGGGCACCTCCGCCGCTCATGCTATAGTCTGCCGGCCCCGTGGGGAAGGGCGATGCGCGGGCCGGGGACCCACGCGAGGGGAGTTGGCGATGCGGAACCGAACGAACGACGTGGGGCGGGCGGGACGGTCGAGCCGGGCCCGACGGGCGGCCGGAGGGCTCGCGGCGGCCGCCGCGGCCGTGGCCGCGGTCCTGGTCGCCTGGCCGGCCGGCTGCGACGACGACTCGAACGGCACGCCGACGCCGCCGCCCTGCGGCGTGCTCGACCCGGCGACCGGCGAGGTCCCGGCGTGCGGCGACGACCGGTGGTGCGACTGCGTGATGCACGAGTGCGTCGTCGCCGAGGCGACGTGCGCCACCGGCTACCGCGTGGACGAGCTCGGCGGGCTCTGCCTCTCGCCGGCCCAGGTCGCCCAGCTCGTCCGCTCGACCCCCGACGACCGGCCGCTGTGCCCCGTCGTGGACGCCGGCCCCGACGTCGAGGCCGACGCGGAGCCGGACGACGGGCCCGACGGGCCGGACGCCGATGCGGACGCCGACGCCGACGCGGACGCACGCGAGGACGTCACGGTCCCCGACGACGTCGCGGTCGAGGACGGCGACGCCGGGGGCCCCGTGGAGCTGGTCGTGTTCTCCCGCGAGGAGATGTACGCCGACCCGGTGGACCGCACCCGCATCGCGCGCGACTTCGGCTTCCCGCTGATCCGCGACTACCGGAGCATCACCGTGCGCCTGCGCGTCCATACCGGCTGCCCGACGCACTGCGACCCGCTGGCCCGCGTGGCCACCGTGCGGCTCGGCGTCGATGGCGGCGGCGAGATCGAGCTGCTGCGCGCGGTCACCCCGTTCGGCGGCGACGCCGAGTGGACCGAGGACGTGACCGACCTCGCGCCGCTGCTCACCTGGACCCATCCCGTGATCGTGACCCTCGAGACCGCCGAGGGCGGCTGGGAGGTCGACCTGTCGTTCTTCTTCGAGGCCGGCCCGCCGCCGCGGGCGGTCCACAGCGTGATTCCCCTGTTCGACCACGACGACTACCGCATCGCATCCGACCTGTCCCCGGTGCTCGTGCGGATGACGACCGGGGTCTCGGAGCTCGCCTTGCGCTACCGGTTCACCGGACACAGCACCACCGGCGCCGGGTGCGACGAGACCTGCGAACGGACCGCCGTCGTCTCCGTCGACGGCATGCCGCGCCTGGAGCAGAGCCCGTGGCGCACCGACTGCGCGTCGTTCGTCGCCGCCAGCCCGCTCGGCGACCCCGCCGTCGTCTCGCTCGCCCGCTCCGGCTGGTGCCCCGGCGACCGCGTGCACACGATCCTCTCCGACTTCACCCCGTGGCTCACCGGCCTCGACCTGGTGCTCGACATGGAGATCCCCGGGGTCGACCCGACGACCGGGAGCTGGCGCGTCAGCGCCGTGCTCGTCCGGTACCGGTAGGGAGCCACCGTGCGGCGTCGGACCCGGTGGACGCGTGCGTGGATCGGCCTGGTCGCCCTGGCCTGGTCGGCGCCGTCGTGGGCGCAGGAGACGCCCGCGCCGGCGCAGACGGGCGCGGCGCCCGAGGAACCGGCGGCGGGCGAGGTCGCGCGGGTGCCGGAGACGGCGTACGGCGCGGACGGGTTCAACGGGCCGGCGTTCGAGGACTGGCTGCTGGGGAGCCCGTTCCGGCTGGTGCCGCGGCCGCGGGCGGAGACGCCGCCCAGGCTGCCGCGGGGCCGGCCCGTGGAAGGCGGCTTCGCCGGGCGGCGCCTGCTCCTCACCTTCGACGACGGCCCGTTCCCCGAGACGACGCCCAGGCTGCTGGAAATCCTGCGAAGCGAGCAGGTGCCGGCGGTGTTCTTCCTGCTCGCGGCACGCGTCCAGGAGCTCGCGCAACGCCGGCAAGGACGGCGCGTGGCCCGGATGATCGTCCAGGACGGCCACGCCGTCGGAAACCACTCGTTCTCCCACCCCCACCTCACCCGGCTCGAGCCGGCACAGTGGAAACACCAGATCGTCCGCGCCCACGACGTGGTCCGCTCCGCCGTCGGCTACGCGCCCACCCTGTTCCGCCCGCCCTACGGCAGCGTGGACGCCGCGATCGACCGCTACCTGGAGTACCGCGGGTACACCCGCGTGCAGTGGACGTACATCGCCGACGAGTTCCGGGCGCGGACGCCCGAGCTGATGGTGCGGGGGATCCTGGAGCAGATCCGGGAGCGGGAGAAACAGGGACGCAACGTGGGCGGCGTCGTGCTGCTGCACGACGCGCACGCCCGGTCGGTCGAGTGCGCGGCGCTGCTGATCCGGCGCATCCGCGCCGAGAACTGCACGCTGCTCGAGGCGGGCGACGAGGACGTCTGGCGGTTCGTCGATGCCGACTCGTTCTTCCAGCCGATCGGAGCTCCCCGCGAGACCGAAGCGCTCGACCCGCCGCGGGCGACCCCCGCGGAGGTCGAGGAGGCCCGGACCTGGTGCGCGACGCACCGCGACGAACTGGACACGATCCGGTCGCTCGATCGGCTGGAGGTCGACATCAATTCCGACGACTTCGGCCGCGCGCCCGACGGCGGGGGAACCTACGAACGCTCCACCGACGACGCGTCGCCCTCGCCCTAACGTACCGGGGTGGTCAACGACACGCGGAAGACCGCCTCGGCCTCGTCGAGGCGGTCGAGCGGGAAGGACACCCGAACGACCCGCTCGAGGCGCAGCGTCAGGTCGGCCAGCTCGGGCGCGGCCGGGAGCTGTGCCACGGCGTCGGCCGGGAGCTGGAACACACCATCGTCCGCAGGGTGGCAGACCAGCGCGCGCCGGCTGCCGTCGGCGCCCGTCCAGGACAGGCTCAACACCACGTCGCTCGGTCGGTCCGTCCACGGGATCCAGTTCGCCTCGAGCTGCGGCTCGGTGTCGAAGGTGCCGAACAGCCCCTCGCCCACCGCCAACCCGTTGATCCGCAGGTCCTCCCAGGCCGGCGGCGCGTCCACCGAGACCCACGGCGAACGGTCGGACTCGCCCCGGACGTCGTAGCGCCGGCCGGGGATGTACGGGAGCGCGGACACGCCGCCGTAGGTCACGCCGCTCATCACGTCCAGCAGGTCCGGGAAGGTCCGGACCGGCAACGCGTGCTCCGTGCCGCCGCCGCGGGCCAGGATCCGACCCACGTCGAGCAGCTCGATCTCCGCGCCTCGCGCCGCCGGCTCCAGCACCGGGCCGGCGGGACGGGCCCGCACCGCGCACGTGTCGGCGGGCGGCAGTCCGTCCAACTCCGCCAGCCCCAACACCTCCCGGACCTCGGACTCCAACGGCTGCGGATAGCGCACGAACCGCGCCTCCACCACGAACCGCTCCCCGGAGCCGGAAACGTCCCCCGGAGCCTGCAGGTCCACCATGCCGACCGACTGGAACGTGACCACCCCCAGCGTGCGCAGGTCGCCCCGGTGGGCGTCCGTTCGCTCGCCGGCCAGACCCAGCTCGTCGCAGCCGGCCGTCAGGACCAGCAGCGTGCCGAACAAGGCGAATCCGGCGCGCAGACGACTCACGAGTTCAGTATAGCCAACCCTCCCCGGAACCCGCAAGGAACGGTTCGCAACGCTCGACCCACGGTTGACGCCGGGGCACGGGTCTGTCTATGTAGGTAGACCGACGGGGGCGGTGCGGGAGGGCATGCGGATCCTGTCGCTCCACGTTCTGCATCGGAAGGCGCTGCCGGGCGGCTATGCCGTCCTGCGGCTCGGGGGCGAGCCGCTGGAGGCCGAGCCCGGGCAGTTCGTAATGGTCCGTGGTGATTGGGGATTTTCGCCTCTCCTGCCCCGGCCGTTCTCGCTCGCCCTGGTCGAAGGGAACGAGCTGACCCTGCTGGTGAAGGCGGTGGGCGAGGGGTCGCGCCGGCTGGCGGCCGTGCAGCGCGGCGACACCCTGACCGTCCACGGGCCGCTGGGGACCGCGTTCCGCAAGCCGGAGCGCGGCGAGCGGCTGCTCCTGGTCGGCGGAGGGGTCGGGATCGCCCCGCTCCTGTTCCTGGCACGGGTGGCCAAGCCGTCGCGCGGGGGCGGCCTGGCGGCGATCTACGGGGGCCGCACCCGCCGCGACCTGCCGATGGCGGCGGAGCTGGCGGCCGCGGCCGAGAACGTGACCTTCATCACCGAGGACGGCTCGGCGGGCGAGAAGGGGCTGGCGAGCGACGCGATGCAGGCACTGCTGGCGCGACCCCGCTTCGACCGCGTCGTGGCCTGCGGGCCGTGGTCGATGATGGCGGCGGCGGCGAAGCTCGCCGCCGACAAGGGCGTGCCGTGCGAGGTGTCGCTCGAGGCGATGATGGCCTGCGGCTACGGCATCTGCCTGGGCTGCGCCGTGCCCACCCCCGGCGGCGGCTACCTCTACGCCTGCTCGGACGGCCCGGTGGTCGATGCCGGCCGCGTCGTCTGGGAGGCGGGCGACGTCGAGCCGGTGGCGAGCGCGAAGCCGATGCGCGAGAAGCGGCGGGCGGCCCCGCGGAAGGCGCGCAAGCCGGAGGGGACGTCGTGAGCGGCGAGCGGAAACTGGCGATCGGCGCGCTCGCCCTGCGCAACCCGGTGCTCACGGCCTCCGGCACCTGCGGCTACGGTCTGGAACTGGCCCGCTACTTCGACATCGCGATGCTCGGCGGCGTCTGCACCAAGGGCGTGTCGCTCGAGCCGCGCGCCGGCAACCCGCCGCCGCGCGTCTGCGAGACGCCCGCCGGGATGCTGAACGCGATCGGCCTGGCGAACGTGGGGCTCGAGGCGTTTCTCGCGGAGAAACTGCCGAAGCTGCAGGCCGCCGGCGCCACCGTGTTCGCCAACGTGCTGGGGACGACGCCGGCGGAGTTCGAGCGGCTGGCGCGGAAGCTCGACGGCCGGCCGGGGCTGCACGCGCTCGAGCTGAACCTGTCCTGCCCCAACGTCAAGGAGGGCGGCCTGCGGCTGGGAACCGACCCGGGTCGGGTGCGCGAGGCGGTGGCGGCGGCGCGGGGCGCGACGAAACTGCCGCTGGTCGCCAAGCTCTCGCCGGAAACCCACGACATCGGCGCGTTGGCGCGCGCCGCCGCCGACGGGGGCGCCGACGCCGTCTCGGTGATGAACACGATCCGCGGGCTCGCGATCGACGTCCGCACCCGCCGCCCGCGGCTCGGCAACGTGATGGGCGGCCTGTCGGGGCCCGCCATCCGGCCGCTCGCCGTCCGCCTCGTGTTCGAGGCTTCCCGCGCGGTCTCGATCCCCGTGATCGGCGTCGGCGGCGTGGCACGCTGGGAGGACGCCGTGGAGATGATGCTGGCCGGCGCCACCGCCGTGCAGGTCGGTACCGCCTCGTTCGTCCACCCCCGCGCCCCGCTCGACGTCCTCGTCGGCCTCGACGCCTACTGCAAGGAACAGCAGCTCGCCTACCACGACCTCGTCGGCGCCGTGTGCCTCGACTAGCCGTCCGCCTGCCGAACCGGGCCTTCGCCCCGATTCGGCCGGGGAATGTGGCGTTCCGGGTTGTCGTCCCCCCGGTTCGCGTGCTACTCCCACGGTGATGGACAGGATCAACTGGAGGCTCTGGGGACCGGGAATGGTGCTGCTCGCCGCGGGACTCGCCGCCTGCGGCGATTCGAACACGACCGACGGGGGCAGCGACGCCTTCGGACAGCCGTGCACCCACGTCTTCGACTGCCCGCCCGGGTTCGTCTGCGCGGGCGGCCACTGCATCCCGCCCCAGGACGTCGGGCCGGGACCCGACGCCGACGCCGACGGGGACCTCGACGCCGACGGCACCGGCGCGGACGGCGACGGGGACCTCGACGCCGACGGCACCGGCGCGGACGCCGACG
>JAFGHH010000240.1 GCA_016930215.1 Deltaproteobacteria bacterium | reverse complement strand
GGCGACTCCCAGACCTACATCGCCGTCCGCGACGCCTGCCCCGGCACGACCGACCTGGTCTGCGCGGCGAGCCAGGTCCGGGCCCGCGGCCTGGCCGCCGGCACCTGGTACGTGATCGTCAAGACCGCCTCCTTCGGCAATTTCTCGCTGACCGTCGAGCTGTTCGCGCCCGCCGTCGTGCAGTACGTCTCCGGCAACGACACCTGCGCCCAGGCCCACGAGATGGTCAACACGCCCGGCTCCACCACGATGTACGTCGGCAGCACCGTCGGGATGGTCAACGACGCCACCGGGACCTGCGGCGGCGGCGCCGGCGACGCCGTCTACCGCCTGGTGCTCGATGCCGCCCGCACCGTCAGCTTCGACATGCGCACCACCTCGTTCGACAACCTCCTGCATGTCAAGCGCGACACCTGCCCAGGCGGCACCCAGGTCGGGTGCAACGACGACACCGGCAGCACCCGCCGCTCGTACCTCAACCTGTCGCTGGCCGCGGGGATCTACTACGTCTTCGCCGACGGTCTCTCGTCCGGCACCGGGAGCTACGAGCTCGAGGTGATGATCGCATCGCCCTAGCGGCGATGCCAGGCGCGCGCCGCCGCCTCGATCGCCTGCAGGATCCGAACCTCCCCGGCGCCGTTGCCGCCGGGCGGCAGCTCGCCGCGGATTCGCGCGGCGAACGTCTCGCACAGCCGCCGCAGCGGCTCGGTCGGCTCCACCGCCTCCACCGCCGTCCACTCGTCGGCGCCGCCGTCCCGACCCAGCACCGGCTCGCCCGGCGCGAAGCCCCCGGCCCGCACCGCCCCGCGCGTCCCCCGCACCTCCAGCTCGCGCCGCCGCTCCGGCGCCCCGCGCCGCAGCCGCAGCTCGACCTCCCACCCCGCGGCCGTGCGCAGCGCCAGCGCCAGCGGTCCGTCCGGCGAGCCCCCGTTCGAGTCCCGCAGCTCCACCGCCGTCGCCTCGCCCGCCCCCAGCGCCTCCAGGATCGCGAAGTCGTGCGGCGCCAGGTCCCACAACAGGTCGAGGTCCCACGGGCCCGTTCCCGCGTTCTCGTGCACCAAGCGCACCTTCCTCACGTCCCCGAGCGTTCCCAAGACGACCCGGTCGGCCAGCGCCCGGAACGTCCCCGAGTGCAGCTCGGTGTGGTCGGTCAGCAACACGCGCCCCGACCGCCGCGCCCGCTCGTGCAACTCCGCGCCCGCCGCCGCCGACAACGCCAGCGGCTTCTCGCACAGCACGTGCAGCCCCGCCTCGAGCGCCGCGGCGGCCAGCCCGACGTGGCTCGACGCCGGCGTCGCCAGCACCACCGCCTCCAGCGTCCCGTCGCGCAGGAGCGTCGCGGCGTCGACGGTCGAGCGTTCCACGTCGTAGCCGACGGCGACGGCCCACGCCCGGGCCGGGTCGAGGTCGCAGACCGTCTCGAGCCGGAACGAGGGGAGGGCGGCCAGGTTGCGCGCCAGCCGCTCGCCCCAGTGCCCGCACCCGATCAGACCGGTCCGGATCGGTCGCACGGCGCGTAGACTCCGCGTTCGTCGCCTGGGAGTCAAGGGAGTCGAGGAGTCGAGGAGTCGAGCGAGTCGAGGGCGGTCAGGGGAGGGGGGCGCCCTCCTCCCGGATCGCTCCGGTCGCGGGCCGGGCCTCCCGCACCAGCGCCCCGAGCGCCCGTTCCAGCGGGTAGGACGGCAGCAGCCGCGCCAGCTCCACCAGCGCCTGACGCCGCTGCTGCAGCGGCGCGTGCCGTCGGTACCGCCCGCGGAACTCGAGCCAGGCGATTCGCTCGGGCTCGCTCAGACCGTGCTCCGGGGGACGCTCGGTTTCCAGGTTCCAGCGCGCGCGCAAGAGCGTGCGCAACGTGAACCGGGGCAGCACCGTGCGGTTGTCGTCGGTCACCAGCCCGTAGTGCAACAGCAACAGCGGCAGGTCCCGCGTCCAGCCCAGGACCTCGACCGTCGCCTCCGCCAGCCGCTCGCCCTGGAAGGTCTCCGCGCGGATCGGAACCCGGAACGTCCCGGCCTCGTCGATCAGCACCGCCAGCGCCCGGTCGGCCAGCCGCTCCCCAAGCACGTCCACCGCGTCGTCACCGAGTTGCGCCCGCAGCACGCGGGCCAGCTGGCGGAAGCCGGGCGCCTCGTTCTTCGTCGTGTGGAGCGACGTCCCGCTCTCCGGGTTGCGCCCCATCGCCACCAGGTTCATTCGCCGGAAGCGACGCACCAGCAGCTCCAGTTCGGGGACCGAGCCCTGCGCCTCCTGCCGCGCACGGCTCTCGGCCAGCACCCGCTCGACGTCGCCGGCGGGCGGCTCCGCCGCGGGCACGGCGAACGGCTCCGCCTCCCGCGGGGGCTCGGCGTGCTCCTTGCGGCAGCCGGCCGTGGACGCCGCTCCCAGCGCCAGGGACGCGACCAGCAGCGGACAGCAGCGCGGGAACATGCGGGCATTCTCGCCCGGGTCCGCGCCGCGGGCAACTTCCCTTCGGGGCCCTGCCGCCCGGAACGCCGCGGTCCGCCGGACGCTCCCCGGAAACCCGCCGGAACGGCGCCCGGTGAACGCCCGGCCGGACTCCGGCGACTAAGCGCCCGAACCGGAGGTTGACGGTCCGTTCGCGGGTGGGAGGTCTTGCATGCAACGGAAAAGGCTCGCAGTTCGCAATCGTCTCGGCCGACTGCTCGGGGGAACTCTCGCCGTCCTCGGTGCCGCCGCCTGCGGCGACGGCGCCGACGATTGCCCGGGCGGCTGTCCGGCCGGGTTCACCTGCTTCTACGGTGAGTGTGTGCCCGAGGACGACGCCGGAACCGACGGGGACGTCTTCCCCGACGCAGAACCCGACGCGCGGCCGGACGCCGCCGCCGACGGGGACGCGGATGCCGACGGGGACGCGGATGCCGACGGGGACGCGGATGCCGACGGGGACGCGGATGCCGACGGGGACG
>JAFGHH010000239.1 GCA_016930215.1 Deltaproteobacteria bacterium | reverse complement strand
TCCGTCTGCGCGGAAACACCCCGCGGCAGCAACAGACACATCAGGCAGGCAGGCAGGCAGGCAGGCAGGCAGGCAGCCTACGCATCTTCGTCCCTCCCCACGACGACATCGTCGCGCCGTGCAATCACCAAGTGTACGGCGAAGCGGCTCGCCGAGCAACGGCCGGCGCGGACACGGCCGGCGCGGACACGGGCGAAGCGGCATGGGCCGCTTCCTTCGCGCAACGCGCGGTCGCCTTCGGCCGGAGCCGACCTTTCGCGCGTTCGTTGCCGGACACGGTCGCTTGGAACCTCGCTGCGCGTGCCGGACAGAGCGGCGTGCCGGGAAGGTCGCCCCGGGCGCCGGACGCAGCTCATCGCCACCACCGACGCTGCCCCGACTGCCGCGCTGGGAGTCGCGGGATAACTTGACATCCGTTCAAGGAACGGCGTAGGAGGCTTCGACCGCGCGGGGCCGCATCGTCCGGCCGGGTGCATGCCGTTTCGTCCCGCAGGCGAGCGGCATTGAGGTTGTGGAGGCGGCGGCGGACAGCGTGCCGGCGGCCGCCGGGGGAGGGCGTGGTGGAGGCCTTGGCCAAGAAGAATCCCGGCAAGTCCGAACAGCTGTCGCTGATGGGCGACGCGGCCCCCGCGGTCACCCCGGCCGCCTCGCGGCGCCGCCAGCCGGGGAGCCGGAAGCCCCCGGCGACGCAGAAGGCGGAGCTGCAGCTTCCGGTGATGGGTCCCGTGGAGCTGGCGAGCGGCAAGGCGCCGGTGCGGCCGCCCGAGCCTCCGGCGGTGTCCGCGGCGCCCGAGCCGAAGGCCGAGTCCGAGGCGAAGCCGAGGCGCGCCGCGCGCGGCGGAGACGGTCATCGACGCGCTTCGGCCGAATCGATGGCGGCCCGCCAGCGCGACATCTCGGTCGCCGAGTTCTTCACCAAGAACCGCCATCTGCTCGGCTTCGACAACCCGGCCAAGGCGCTCCTGACCACCGTCAAGGAGGCCGTCGACAACGCGCTCGACGCCGGCGAGGAGGCCGGCATCCTCCCCGAGATCGACGTGGCGATCGCGCAGGTCAACGGTGACGACCGCTACCGCGTCACGGTGCGCGACAACGGCCCCGGCATCGTCAAGGCCCAGATCGCAAGAATCTTCGGCAAGCTGCTCTACGGCTCGAAGTTCCACTCGTTCAAGCAGGCCCGCGGCCAGCAGGGGATCGGCATCAGCGCCGCCGGGATGTACGGCCAGCTCACCACCGGCCGCCCGATGACGATCGTCTCGCGCACCGGCAAGGGCAAGCCGGCCTTTCGCCTGACGCTGCGCATCGACACGCAGAAGAACCAGCCCGAGACGCTGTCGGACGAGCAGGTCGAGTGGGAGTTCGACCACGGGACGCAGGTCGAGATCGAGCTGACGGCCACCTATCGCCGCGGCAGCCGCTCGGTCGAGGAGTACCTGCAGCAGGTGGCGATCGCCAACCCGCACGCGCGCATCACCTACCGGCCGCCGGCGGGGCAGGGCGACGTCGCGACCTACGAGCGCGTCTCGCAGGAGCTGCCGCGCGAGGCCAAGGAGATGAAGCCGCATCCCTACGGCGTCGAGCTGGGGATGCTGCTGAAGATGCTGTTGTCCACGAAGAGCCGCACGATCCGCGCGGCGATGGTCCAGGACTTCTCGCGCGTCTCGTCGCGCGTGGCCGACGAGATCTGCGCCGTGGCGGGCCTCAAGCCCGAGGCGCGGGCGACACGCATGGCGCCGGAGGAGGTCGAGGCGCTGCACAAGGCGATGCAGCAGGTGAAGATCCTCGCCCCGCCGACCGCCTGCGTCGTCCCGATCGGCGAGGAGCTGATGCGCCGCGGCCTCGAGAGCCGGTTCAAGGGCGAGCTGTT
Organism: Deltaproteobacteria bacterium; assembly: GCA_016930215.1. Classification (GTDB taxonomy): domain Bacteria; phylum Myxococcota_A; class Polyangia; order DRWM01; family JAAZOP01; genus JAAZOP01. The sequence goes on along the minus strand of JAFGHH010000239.1, from coordinate 6,672 downwards.
CACCAGCTCCACGCGGCCGCCCTCGGTCTACCGCGGCAACCCGTTCGTGGTGGAGGTCGGCCTGGCCTACGGCGGCGACATCCCGGCCGACGAGCCGTGCGACGTGATGCGCTTCGCCAACCGCGTGCCGCTGCAGTACCAGAAGGGTGCCTGCGCGATCACCGAGGCGGTGACCGACGTCGCCTGGCGCAACTACGGCCTCAGCCAGCCCCGCGGCTCGCTGCCGATCGCCCCGATGGTGCTCGCCGTCCACGTCGCCTCGGTCTGGGTCCCGTTCACCTCCGAGTCCAAGGAGGCGATCGCGCATTACCCGGAAATCCTGCGCGAGCTGAAGCTGGCGCTGCAGGAGTGCGGCCGCCGCGTGGCGATCTTCCTCTCCGCCCGCCGCCGCGCGATCGATGCCGGCAAGAAGCGCGCCTACATCCAGAAGTACATCCCCCACATCTCCGGTGCCCTGCGCGAGATCCTCGGCTACGGCGACGCCAAGGAGCGGGAGACCGTCGAGTGCCTCGAGTACGTGCTCGAGCGCTCGCGCCTCGAGGGGATGAAGGCCGTCGCCGACGAGATCGCCTCGACCGAGGTCGACGACGGCGAGGATGTCGCCGGCGAGGAGGCGACCGATGCCTGACGGCAAGATGGTCAAGGCGATCAAGTCGGCCGCCCTGGGGGTGCACCAGAAGATCCTCGCCCGGCGCAAGCCGAACCTGAAGTTCCCGCTGCGTTCGCTCCAGAACGTGCGTTACCGCCCCGCCGTCGGCTTCTTCGAGCTGTTGGGCAAGATGAAGGAGCGCACGCTGACCGTCGGCACGGTCAAGACCTTCGCCCAGACGCTGCGGATGATGTCGCTGTCGAAGAACCTGGTCGAGACCGACGACATCGCGACCAAGCGGGAGGCGTACTACGTCTCGAAGAACTGGGGCGAGGCGCGGTTCGACGAGCAGCCCGAGAGCGACCAGGTGATGGAGGACATCGAGGCGCTGTTCCGGGTCAACCGCGAGCAGATCGGCTTCATCCCCGAGGAGAAGGGGGGCGAGGTCGCGGGCAAGCTGACGGTCATCGACAAGGACCGCGACACCGGCAAGACGCTGAAGATCGATTGCACCCGGTTCGGCTCCGGCGCCTACTCGATCCCGATCTCCGTCGAGGACCTCGGCTTCCAGACCGACGCGAAGTTCATCCTGGCGATCGAGACCGCCGGCATGTTCCAGCGGCTGGTCAAGCACAACTACTGGAAGAAGGCGAACTGCATCCTCATCTCGATGGGGGGCGTGCCGACCCGCGCCTGCCGCCGCTTCGTCCGCCGGCTGTCCGACGAGAAGAGGATCCCGGTCTACGTGTTCGTCGACTGCGACCCCTACGGCATCGCCAACATCTACCGCACGCTCAAGGTCGGCTCGGGCAACGCCGCCCACGTCAACGAGTACTTCTGCGTGCCGAAGGCCACCTTCCTCGGCATCACGCCGCAGGACATCGTCGACTACAAGCTGCCGACCCACCCGCTCAAGGACGTCGACCTCAAGCGCGCCTCCGACGCCGTCAAGAACGACCCGTTCATCCAGCACCACAAGGCCTGGCAGGACGCCTTTGCCCGACTGGTCAAGATGGGGGTCCGCGCCGAGCAGCAGGCGCTGGCGAAGCACGGCCTCAACTACGTGATCGACGACTACCTGCCGCAGAAGCTCGCCCACCCCGAGCGGTTCCTGCCGTAGGGCCCGGCGGACCGCCGTCCGGCGTTCACTCCGCCGCCGTCCGCAGCAGCCGGTCCACCCCGAGCACCCGCACCGTGACGGTGCCCGGGCCGGTGCGGACCACGACCCAGCCGTCGCCCGTGCGTCGCGCGTAGGCCGGGCCGCACACCTCGAGCTGCGCCGCGAGCAGCCCCTGCGGGAACTCGACCGGCAGCGGCCGCTCGCCGAGCTGTGCGTCGTCGTACCACCGCCGCCCGCCCGGCTCGAGCGCCGGGCTCCCCTCCGGGGCGGCGACCACGACGGCATCCATCGCCCGCGCTGCGGCGAGCGCGTCGGCCTCCCCGGCCACGCGGTGCACCGAGACGAACACGTTGTCGCGGACGAACGCCGCGAAACCCGCGTCGCCGAGTCCCGCGTCGCCGAGCGCGGCCTCCGGCGGTGGGCTTGTCACCGTGCGCAGGCGGGCCGCCAGTGCCGCCCGCGCGCCGTCCGCATCGGCGGCCACCCGCACGTCGACCAGCAGCTCGGGCGTCGTCCCCCGACCGTAGACCAGCCGCACCGGGCGCCCGGCCTCGGTCGGTGCGGTCACCGACAGCCGCTGCATCTCGGCGGGCGTCAGCTCGTCCACCGCCACGCCGCCGTGCACGACCGGCTCGGCCGCCGCGGCGAGCGGCGCGAGCCACACCAGGCAACCGATGAGCGAGGTCTTCATTGCAGCACCACCGTCTCGTCGTAGCGGATGCGCACCCCGGCCCAGTCCGACGACAGGTCGAACAGGTAGTCGTCCGGCGGCAGTCCCGCGGCCAGCAGGAACGTGTGCGGCGGCGCCGTCGGGGTGCCGTCGCCGTCGAGCGCCAGGGTCGCGTCGTAGATCGAGCCGTCGGGAGGGCCGGCCACCGCGTGGTAGCTGAACGACCCGCCGCCGAACAGGAACGGCGTCTCGTCGAACTCGGTGAACCCGATCGGCTGGATGTAGTTCAGGTCGAAACCGTCGCGCCAGGCGTGGGTCAGGATGTGGTAGCGCATGTCGATCCCGACCATGTTGGCGTACGCGCCGACGATCCCGGCGGCGTCGGAGCAGTTGATCGTCGAGCCGTGGTCACGGCGCTCGAAAGCGCCGGCGTAGAACACGCCGTCGTCCCAGCCGTCCGGGTAGTCGGAGTAGGCGCTGGCGCCGCGCACGGTGTCGTAGCGCAGGCCGAGCGTGTGGTAGACGCCCTCGACGATCTGCCCGGCGACGGCGGCCGGGTCGGCCGTCGTGCCGGCGACCCACCCGGCGACCCGATCGATGACATCGACCCACGCCAGGTGCGGCACCCCGACCTCGACGAAGGTCGCCGGTCCCACCACGCCGTACAGGCGGTGCACCGTCGTGACCGCGCCGGGGATCGGGACCCACGGCCCGTGCGGCCTCCGCGACTCGAAGCGCCAGACCAGCGTCAGCTCGGTCCGCTGGACCGTCCGAATCGGCGACGTCTCGGTCCGCACCGTCGCCGTCCCGCCCGGGACGAACGGGCCCTCGCCGACCAGTCGCGTCCCCTCGGGGGCCCGCACCCGCACCTCGGTCGCCGTGGGCGCGCCGCCGCCGGGAACTCCCGCCACGTCGGACGACAGCGACGCCGTCGCCTCGACCAGCGACCCGGCCGACCAGGCGGTCGGCAGGTTGAAGGTGTCCTGCTCGGAGCCGTCGGCCGACGCTCCGTCGAGCGGCGGGGAGCGCAGGTCGTCCCACGGGGCGGGGAGTGGTCGCGGCGTCCCGTCGGCCGCCTCGAGGTCCGCCGCCGCGACCGGTTCGGCGGCGTCGCGGTCGAGGTTCCACGGCGCAGCGTCGCGGGAAGACAGCCACCAACCGTCCTCGATGCCCCCCATCTCCGGCCACAGCAGGTCGACCCGCTTGCCGACCGGCCCGGGCAGGAGCTGGACGCGGTCGATGCCCAGCCGCACGACCTCCAGCTCCGCGTCCGCCGACGCCAGCGGCTCGCCGTCCGCCTCCGCGAGGATGTCCGCCGTCGCGGTCAGCGCGCCCGGCGCGACCCGACCGCCGTCGGCGTCGCGTCCGTCCCACGTCGCGGTGCACGAGGCGGCCTCGAGTGTTCCGTCGAGCACGGCGAGCGTCCCGGCAAGCCGCGTCAGCGTCACGCGGCACGCCAGGCCGGTCCGTCCGGCGGGCTCGACGTCGAACGCCAGCGGCCAGCCGTCGAACCCCTCGAGCTTCGGATCGGCCGCCGGCAGCAGATCCCGGCCGGCAACGACCGTGACGGGCAGCGGCGTCTCGTCCACCTGCTCGACGGCGTCTTCGGGGCCTCCGTCGTCCGCGGTCGCCTCGTCGGGCCCCGCGTCCGCGTCGGCGTCCGCGTCGGCGTCCGCGTCGGCCCCGGCGTCGTCCGGACCCGCGTCGGCGGTCGTCGAGTCGTCGCCGCAGCCGGGCGGTCCGAGCAGGAGGGCGGCCAAGAGGACCGGGGGCAGGCCGCCCGAAGCGAGGGCGCGGGGTCGTACCGCCGGAGGTGCTCCGTGTCGTCGTCTCATGGGCATGCGCTTTCATCCACGCTCGCCGCGAGGCGATACAGGTTGCACGGGTCGCTCGTGCCGTACAGATCGACCCGCAGGTAGACGGTCCCGTCCCGGTCGCCGGTCCACCGGATCCGCTCGTCATCGTCGCCGCTGCCGCCGACGGCCAGCCGGGTGCCGGTCGAGGATTGCAGGTAGATATCGATGTCGCCGTCGGCGTGGCGGAAGCGCACGTCGATCGTCACCTCGGCCCCGACGCAGACCGGGAGCGACCAGTAGTCGTCGTCCGACGCGGTCACGGCGAGGTACTCGGCCGAGGTGATCGTCGAGATCGGCAGCGCGGCCGCGCGCGAGTCGTTGTCCTCGTGCAGGTCCTCGGCACAGGTCGCGGGGAGGCACGCGGCGTCGGTCGCGCAGTCGAGGTCGGCGCAGTCGGTCGCTCCGTCCCCGTCGTCGTCGACCCCTCCGGTGCAGGCCTCGATCCGGATGGTGGACACCGTCAGGGTGTAGGCGCCCGCCGAGTCGGCGCCCCAGCCGTCGACGAACAGGTGGTAGGTCCCCGGCTCGAGCGTCAGCTCGAGCGCCGAGCTGATGTCGCCGCGGGCGACGTCGTCGTTGCAGGCCAGCGAGGCGCCGGCGGCGCAGTCGCTCCCCCGCAGGTAGATCAGCGTATCGAAGGACGAGCCGGCGGTGCGGGCCGTGAACCGGCTGCGGGCCGTGAGCGCGAAGCGGAACACCACCTCGCGGCCGTCGCCGCCGCACGAACCGCGGTCGCCGGCGGTAGCCCCGGTCGTGTCGCCGTACCACGTGCCGTCCGGGTCGTCCGGCAGCACGTACGGCGCCGCGCACGTGTCGTTGCCGCTCGCCGTGCACGCCGCCGTCGGCCGGCAGCCCGGGTCGGCGCAGTCCGTGAGGCCGTCGCCGTCGTCGTCGATGCCGTTGCGGCAATCGGTCTCGGGCAGACAGTGCGCGTCGGCGGCGCAGTCGGCGACATCGTCGCAGTCGGTGAGGCCGTCGCCGTCGTCATCGACGCCGTTGCCGCAGTCGATGTCGGTCAGCACGCACGAGGAATCCTCGACCGCGACCTCCAGGCGGTACGGGTTGCAGCCGCCCGGGGTGTACATGCCGACGGAGAGGAAGACGTCGCCGCGGTGCTCGCTGGTCCACGCGATTCGCTCGTCGTCGTCCGCGGAGGCCGCGGACGCCAGTCGCCGGCCGTCCGCGCCGAGCAGCTCGAGGTCGATGTCGCCGCCGGCGTGGACGAACCGCGCGTCGAGCGTCGCGACGGCGCCGACGCAGACCGGGATGGAGAAAAAGTCCGGATCGCCGTCGACCGCGTACAGCGTGCCCGCGGCGTCGGCCGCGTCGGCGGCCGTCACAATCGAGTCGTTGTCCTCGAGCGGGTCGAGGTCGTCGTTGCAGGCGGCGACGCAGGCGGGGTCGCCGGCGCACTCCGCGAGGTCCGCGCAATCGGTGAATCCGTCGCGATCGTCGTCCCGGTCGTTGTCGCAGTCCTCGAACGGCGGCACGCACTCGGGGCGCCCGGCGCAGTCCTCGTCGTCGCAGTCGGTGGCGCCGTCGCGGTCGTCGTCCAGGCCGTTGGTGCAGTGCTCGGGGCGCACCACGCAGGCGGCGTCGCCGGCGCAATCCTCGAAGTCGGTGCAGTCGGTGAAACCGTCGCCGTCGTCGTCCCGGCCGTTGTCGCAGTCCTCGAACGGCGGCACGCACTCGGGGCGCCCGGCGCAGTCGTCGTCGTCGCAGTCGGTGGCGCCGTCGCGGTCGTCATCGACGCCGTCGTCGCAGACGGTCTCCGTCGGCGGGGTGCCGCAGGCGGGATCGCCGGCGCAGTCGTCGTCGTCGCAGTCGGTGGCGCCGTCGCGGTCGTCGTCCCGCCGGTCGTCGCAATCGACCTCCGCCGGCGGGACGGTGCAGGCGGGGACGCCGGCACAGTCCTCGAGGTCGTCGCAGTCGGTGAGGCCGTCGCGGTCGTCGTCGAGGCCGTTGGTGCACAACTCGGGGGCCGCGCCGTCGTCGTCGCAGCCGGGCGGGGCGAGGGCGCACAGGGCGAGCAGGGCGAGCGACGTGGCGAGGCGGCGGGTGGGCATGCGACCTGCTCCTTTCCCGGCGGGGCGGCCACGGCCGCCGCACCGGTCCGCGTCCGAGGGAACTGTGGACGCGTTTCGGGCGGGGAGCAAGAGGGCGACGGCTTCGCGGCTAGCCCTTCGTCATGTCGGGGCCGATCGACTCGATGAAACAGTCGGACGGGTCGCCGAAGGCCAGCCCGTAGACGAAACCGACGGGGGCATAGGCCGTCGGCAGCGGGGCGCCGTCGAGGCTCAGGTCGTCACCCTCGTCGGCCCAGTTCTCCCGCACCTGGTCGTTCCAGGCGGCCGCGTTCTCGAGCTGGGTCCACCAGGTCGGGACGTCGTCCGTCGGCGTCGTGCCGGGCATCAGGTTCGCCAGCACGCGCCGTCGC
>JAFGHH010000238.1 GCA_016930215.1 Deltaproteobacteria bacterium | reverse complement strand
GTCGCGCGCATGATCGAGATGGTCGAGGCCGCGTGCGCGATCCCCACGACCATGCAGGGCCGCATCCTCGAGGACGTGGCCACGGGCGTCGACGCCGAGACCGTGCGCCAGCCGGTCGGCGTCTGCGCCGCGATCGTGCCGTTCAACTTCCCCGCGATGGTGCCTTTCTGGTTCCTGCCGTTCGCGATCGCCTGCGGGAACGCCTTCGTGCTCAAGCCCTCCGAGCAGGTGCCGCTCACGCAGCAGATCGCGTTCGAGGTGCTCGACTCGCTGGACCTGCCGCCCGGCGTGGTGAACCTCGTCAACGGCGGCCGTGACGTGGTCGAGGGGATCCTCGAGCACCCGGACATCGACGCGGTCTCGTTCGTCGGCTCCGCCCCGGTGGCACGCATCGTCTACGAGCGCGCCGCCGCGACCGGCAAGCGCGTGCAGGCGCTCGGCGGCGCGAAGAACCACATGGTCGTGATGCCCGACGCGGTGATCGACAGGACGGTCTCGGGCCTGATCGGCTCGGCGTTCGGGGCGGCGGGGCAGCGCTGCATGGCCGGCTCGGTCGTGGTGACCGTCGGCGAGGCGCAGGAGCGCCTGCTCGAGCCGCTGCGCGAGGCCACGGAGGCGCTGCGCGTGGGGGACGGCGCCGATGACGGCACCGACGTCGGCCCTGTCGTCTCCACGAGCGCGCGCGATCGCATCCTCGCGGCGATCGACCGGGCGCTCGGCGACGGCGCCACGGCGCTGGTGGACGGGCGCGCACAGACGGGTGAGAGCGGCGGCGCCTTCGTCGGCCCCACGATCCTCACCGGCGTCCGCCCCGACATGGAAGCCGCGCGCGAGGAGATCTTCGGCCCGGTCCTGTCGATCGTGCACGTGGACACGCTCGACGAGGCGATCGCCGTCGTGAACGGCAGCCGCTTCGGCAACGGCACCTCGATCTTCACGGAGTCGGGCGCGTCGGTCCGGCGCTACCGCCACGAGGTCGAGGCCGGGATGGTCGGCGTGAACATCGGCGTGGCGGCGCCCGTGGCGTTCTTCCCGTTCTCGGGCTGGAAGGACTCGTTCCTGGGCGACCTGCACGCGCACGGCCCCGACGCCGTCGAGTTCTTCACCCGCAAGAAGACCGTCACCAGCCGCTGGTTCTCGAGCGGCCAGGGCTCGGGCCAGTACTTCGTGGAGGCCTAGGAGCTCCTCATCCGGAGGACGCCGGAGCGGCTGTCGATCACGAGCCGCCCGCCGCCGCAGCGCACCTTCGCGGGCCCGTCGGGAACGATCGCCGCCGCGACCACCGACACGGGCAGCTCGAACTCCGCTCCGAACCCGCCCAGGGTGACCGTGCCGCGCGTGCCGGTCTGGCGGAAGCGGACGCTCCCGCCACGCGCGGCGGCCAGCCAACCGCGCGCGGAGCCGTTCACCTTCAGCGTGCCCTTGATCCCGAGGGCGCGCCCGCGCATCGGCTTCTCCCCCACGCCGCGGAACGTCCAGCGCCTGCCCGCGAATCCCAGGCCGAGACCGCTGCCGCGGCCCGAGAGCTCGATCTGGCCGAACGGCGACTCGAAGCCGCGCCGCCCCTTGAACGACGTGCTCACCCAGCTTCCGCGCAGGCAGGTGCGGCGCGCCCGGCCGCCGGTGGCGGGCGTGCTCGGACGGTCGGCTCGCGCCTCCGTCTCGGTCTCGGCCGCGCCGCCCGCGAACTCCTCCGGAACCGTGGACTGCGTCTCCACCTCGCCGGCCGGAGCCTCGGGGGACGTGGCCTCGCCGGTGGCCGTCCTGGGAGCGGTCGACGCCTTCCGGTCGCCCTCGTCGTCGCCCCCGCAGGCGGCGAGGAGGAGGGTCACGATGAGTACTGCGAGCGGCGGGAGGGCGCGGTGCACCCTCCCCTTTGTAACGGACAGCCGGACGAGACGACGACGCGCCACCAGCCCGCGAGCATCCCGATCAGGCCGAGGCGCGGCCGCACGTGCCAGTCGCGGCAGCCCGGCTCGCCGATGTCGTGGTGGGAGACGCGCACCCACCGATGCGCCGCGGGGTCGGCGAGGGCGGCCTCCATCAGCACGCGGCTGCGCTCCTCGGCCTCGAGCCGCTCGGCGAGGTCGCGGCGCGCCTCGGCGAGGCGGCCGGCGAGCGCGTCCCTGAGCGCCTCCAGCTCGCCCACGTCGAGCAGCGCGGGCGCCCCGCCCGGCACCGGCGGTACCGGGAGATCGGCGCGCGGCCACACCGAACAGGCGTGGCCGGTCAGCTCGCGCTCGAGCTGGGCCACCTGGCGGCGCAGGTCCCTCCGCGCCGCCGCCTCGCCCGCGGTCCGGAGTGCCGGGAGGGGGCGCTGGGCGATCATCCGCCGATCGGCGCCCGCGGGTTCGAGCCCCAGAAGACCTGCGTCCCGACCATGCCGACGATGTGGACCAGCACGGTGTTGAGGACCATCGACTTGGCCGTGGCGGTGCCGACCCCCACGGGGCCGCCCGAGGCGCTGTAGCCGTAGTAGCACCCCACCAGCACGATGACCGTCGCCATCGCCATGGCCTTGATGAGGCTGTAGACCAGGTCCGGTGGGTTCTGGAACATCCAGAAGATGAGGAAGTAGCCGCCCTGGGACACCTCGCCGATCTGCTGGACCACGGCCACGTACGAGGCGAGGAAACCCGCCCCCACGGCGCCGATGTAGACGGCCGGCAGGACCAGCCAGGCCCCGAGCAGCCGCGTCGCGCAGAGGAAGACGAGCGAGTTGATGCCCATCACCTCGAGCGCGTCGATCTCGTCCGAGATGCGCATCGCGCCGATCTCCGCG
>JAFGHH010000025.1 GCA_016930215.1 Deltaproteobacteria bacterium | reverse complement strand
TGGCCGACCCCGTGGCCGACCCCGTGGCCGACCCCGTGGCCGACCCCGTGGCCGACCCCGTGGCCGACCCCGCGGCCGACCCCGTGGCCGATCCCGCGGCCGACCCCGTGGCCGATCCCGCGGCCGACCCCGCGGCCGAACCGCCGGCCGAGCCCGCCCCGGAAGCCCCGCCGGCATCCTAGTGCCGCAGGCCGGAAGTCCCGGCCCAGCCGTCCCGACCCACGGTCACCGGCCTGACGGTTCCGTCCCGTTCCGGGAATTCGGTTGATTTCGTCCAGGACTTCCCCTAAGCACCGCGACCGAGGGAGGTACGCGCAGATGACGGAGTGGCATCGCTATCCCGGTGGCGTCTACAAGTCGCGCGAGGACCTGTACCAGGAGTTGGAGGAGCGACGGAAGCGCATCCTGGCGCTCGGCGACACGAGGGTCCTCGAGAAGCGCAAGAAGGTCGGACAGCTCAACGCGCGCGAGCGGCTGGCGTACCTGTTCGACGGCGGCGAGTTCACCGAGATCGGGATGCACGTGAAGAACCGGACCGTGCATTTCGGCATGGACAAGGCGAACGTGCCGGCCGAGGGGGTGGTGACGGGGTTCGGCAAGGTCAACGGCCGGATGGTCGCCGCATTCTCGGAGGACTTCTCGTCGATGGCGGGGAGTTTCGGCGAGTACCACGGCAAGAAGGAGGCCGCCTGCATCCAGTTCGCGATGGACAAGGGAATGCCGGTGATCGGCCTCAACGACTCCGGCGGCGCCCGGCTCCAGGAGGGGATGGACACGCTGGAGGCGTACGGCTGGCTGTTCCACACCCAGAACCGCGCCTCGGGCGTGATCCCCCAGATCGCCGTGCTGCTCGGCCCGTGCCTCGGCGGCCAGGCCTACCATCCGGTGATGCAGGACTTCATCATCCAGTGCCGCAAGACCGGGTTCATGGGGATCGCCGGCCCGACGTTCGTCGAGACCCAGACCGGGGAGAAGATCGGCCTCGACGAGCTGTGCGGCTGGGAGGCGCACGCGGTCAAGTCGGGCCAGACGCACCTGGTGGCGGAGGACGACAAGCACGCGATCGACCTGGCCAAGACGCTGCTGTCGTTCTTGCCCTCGTGCAACAAGGAGCGGCCGCCGCGGCTGTCCACCGCGGACGCCGAGGAGCGGGTGGTCGCGTCGCTGGACAAGCTGCTGCCGGACGAGCCGTTCAAGCCGTTCGACATGTTCGAGGTGATCAAGGCGATCGTCGACGACGGGTTCTTCCTCGAGACGCTGGGCTACCACGCGCGGCACATGATCACCGGCTTCGCGCGCTTCGGCGGGCGGCCGGTGGGGATCGTCGCCAACCAGCCGATGGTCGCCGGCGGGATCCTCGACCGCGACTCGTCGGACAAGGGGGCGCGGTTCATCCGCTTCTGCGACCTGTTCAACATCCCGCTGGTGACGCTGGTCGACTGCCCCGGGTTCCTGATCGGCTCGCAGTCCGACTGGTCGGGGATCCTCCGGCACGGCGCCAAGCTGCTGTACGCCTGGTCGGACGCCACGGTGCCGTTGATCTCGGTCATGGTGCGCAAGTCGTACGCCGGCGCCCACTACGGGGTGCTCGACAAGAGCATCGGCGCCGACCTGGTCTTCGCCTGGCCCACCGCGCGCGTGACGATCGTCGGCGCGGCCACGGCGGCCAGCGTGATCTTCGCCAAGGAGATCAAGGAGTCGAAGAACCCCGAGGAGACCAAGGCCAGGCGGCTGCAGGAGTTCAGCGAGGTCTACGAGAGCCCGTACCAGGCGGCCGAGCGCGGCTACATCGACGACGTGATCATGCCGCACGACACCCGCAAGAGCATCAACAGGGCGCTCGACCTGCTGCAGAACAAGTTCGTCGAGCCCGGCGCCTGCCCGTGGCCGGTCTGGCGCAAGTACTCCAACATCAACCTGTAGCCGTCAGCGCCCCGCTCTGCGCCTTGGCGTCTCTGCGCGAGACCCAACCCCACCCGCCGGCGCCCGGGCGACCCTGCGCGAGCTATACTCCCGGCGTGGCCGCCGAACCGACCCGGCACGACGACGTACACCTCACCCTGTTCCTGACCCACGACTGCAACCTGCGCTGCGACTACTGCTACGGCGGCGCGAAGTCGCGCCGGCACATGTCGCTCGCCACCGCCCGCCGGGCGCTGGAACTGGCCCTGGCTCGAACGTCCGCGCGACTGCACCTCGTGTTCTTCGGCGGCGAGCCGCTCCTGCGCTGGCGCACGCTGACGGTCGTCGCCGAGGAGGCGCTCGTCCGTACCCGGAAGGCCGGCATCGAGCTGCGTCCCACGGTGACGACCAACGGCACCCTGCTGACCGCCGCGCGGATTGCGTGGCTGCGCGAGCACGGATTCGTCGTCGCGGTGTCGTGCGACGGCGTCCGTGCGGCGCACGACGCACATCGTACCGGCCCGGGCGGGCGTTCGAGCCACGCCCGCACCGCCGGGGGCCTGCGGCGGGCGCTCGAGGCCGGCGTGCCGGTCCGGACGGTCCTGGTGCTCGACCCGGCCGACGTCGATCTGCTGCCCGAATCGTTGTCCTGGCTGCACTCGCTGGGTGCCGTCGACTTCGTCGTCAACCCGAACTGGCACGCGGACTGGACGCCCGAGGCGCTGCGCGCGCGGTGGGAGCGGGCCTACGCCGCGGCGGCCGACCTGTGGGTCGCCGCGTTCCGCGAGGGCCGGCCGTTCTGGCTGTCGTTCCTCGACGACAAGGTGTCGACCCATCTCAAGGGCGGCTACACGCCGGCCGAACGCTGCGACCTCGGACGGCGGAACCTGGTGGTTGCGCCGAGCGGCCGGTTGTATCCGTGCGACCGGCTGGTGGGGGAGGACCGCGACGAGCGGTTCGTGCTCGGCGACGTCTCGAGCGGCCCGGTGCCGGAGCGGGTGGCGGAGCTGGTGCGGCGGACGTGCGCGTTGCCGCCGGACTGTCTGGAGTGCGTGGTGGCGCCGCGCTGCCGGAACCGCTGTGCGTGCGCCAACCTGGCGTTGACCGGGACGGTCGAGACGCCGTCGGAGACGCTGTGCTTCCACGAGCAGCTCGCGATCCGCACCGCGGACGCGGCGGCGGCCGTGCTGTTCGGCGAGCGCAACCCGGCCTTCCTCCGCCGGCACTACCCGGAAGCGCAGGTGCGCGCCTCTACTCGACGGTGAGGCTCCCGGCCTGGTCGATGGAGAACTCGCCGACCGCGGTGCCGTCGAGGTCGCAGTAGCGCCAGGAGCGGCCGTCGTCCATCGTGAAGCGGTAGGCGTAGGCGTAGCTCCCGGCGGTCGGCACGGTGAGCCGCTGCCAGTACTCGTCGTTGGCCAGGTCGCCCGCTGCCATTCCGTCGACGTCGACGTTGTAGTCGGCGTCGGTCCAGCTCCAGCTCGCCGGGTCGTCCGCCGCGGCGCCGTAGCCGACCTGGCCGCGGATGCCGGCGCCCTGCCCCGCACCCGGCGTCACCGCCTCGGCCCACACGCGGCCGTAGACGTAGTCGCTGGCGACGCCGGCGGCCGCGGTCAGCGACGACGGCCACTGGATCCTGCACCAGCCGACCAGCGGCCCGGTGCCGGGCTCGGTCACGGTGAGCCGGCCGGCGGTCAGCTCGGCGTAGACCGCGCCGGCGGTGTCGCAGTAGGTCCAGGTGGTGCCGGCGTCGAGCGAGAAGCGGACGGCGTAGAGGTAGTCGCCGGCGTCGGCGGGCACGGCCAGCGCCCCTTCGTACTCGTCGTTCGCCAGGTCGCCCGCCACGAGCCCGTCGGCGTCGGCGGCGTAGCTCATCGCCGTCCAGGTCCACGCGGCCTCGGCGGGCGCCGCGCCCGGAACCCCGCGGCCCAGCTCAGCCGTGACGCCGCTGCCCTGCCCGGCGCCGACGGTGACGCGCGGGACGCTGACGCGGCCGAAGACCGCGATCGGTGCGGCCCCCTCCTCGGCCGAGGCGGTCGCCGGCCGGTCGATCGCGCACCAGCCGATCGACGGCGGCGGGGCCGGCGTCACGTGCAGCGTCCCGGCGTGCGCCACGTTGAAGCCGTCGTCGGAGCCGGTGCGGTCGCACAAGAGCCAGGTCTCGCCGTCGTCGAGGCTGAAGCGGTAGGCGTAGGAGTAGTCGCCTTCGGCGCGTCCGAGGAGCGAGGCGGCGTATTCGTCGTTGGCGCGGTCGCCGGGGACGATGCCATCGACATCGACGTTGTAGGTCGCGTCGGCCCAGGCCCAGTCGGCGGGGTCGGCCCCGAGGGCGCCGATGCCGATCTGGGCGCGAACGCCCGGTCCCGCGCCGACGCCCGGCGTCACCGATTCGACGTAGACGCGCCCGTAGATCGGCCCGGCCGCGTCGTCCGGCGCCACGGACAGCTCGGGCGGGTAGTGCAGGAGGCACCAGTTGACCCGCGGCGTGGACGCGTCGTCGTACTCGAAGGAGGCGGCGAGGGTCGAGGACTGTCCGTCCGGGTTCGTCACCGCGACGTCGACCTCGCCCGCGGCGTGCGCCGGGGTGCGGCAGGTCATGCGCCGCGCCGTGTGGACGATCAGGCCGACACAGGCCGCGCCGTCGAAGGTCGCCGTCGCGTCCGCGGCGAAGTTCTCGCCGTACAGCGTGACCAGCGTGCCGCCCTCGGTGGTGCCGCTGGGCGGCGAGACGCTGTCGAGCCGCGGGGTCGGTCCGGTCGTCTCGCCGTCGGCGCCGTCGGACCCGTCCGTCGTCTCCGGCACGTCGCCGTCCTCGGGCGCCGCGTCGCCGTCCTCGAGCGTCGTGCCGTCGTCGCGCGCGTCCGGCACGTTGTCGTCGTCGCTCGGCGAGCAGCCGGCGCCGAGGGTCAGCAGCGCCGCCGCCCAGATCGCCGTCGTCGATCCCGCCGTCGTGTTCCGTTCCCGCCGCATCCCGCACCTCCGTTCCGTCGGAGCGAAGCCTAGCCGCGCGGCGCGGCGCGGGCAACCGGAGGATGATGCGGGTCCTGCTCCCACGGTCCTCTTCCCTCTTGACGCCGGCCCCGTCATCCGGTGATCTCCTGGCGAACGGCTCGCATGCAGAACGCCGCGTCTGTCGACGCTCGGGAGGGGCCATGTCCGAGGACGATCGCACGAAACCCGTTCCGTTCGCGGCCGCAGCGGCGGCTCCGGCCGTCACGTCCGTCGAGATCGACCCGGTGCTGCTCGTTGCGGCGGAGCTGTTCGACCGCCTCGGCTACGAGAAGGTCCGGATGGAGGACGTCGCCGCCCGCGGCCGCGTATCGAAGAGCACACTCTACCGCCGCTTCCCCCAAAAAACGGCGCTGCTCTCCGGCCTGGTCGACACCTTCGGCCGGGAGTTCGCCCTGCACCTCGCCGCGTTCACCGAACGACGGCACGAGGCCGCGGTGCGGCGGATGTGCGCCGATGTGTGCGGGGGGGGCAGAAGTGGGCTGAAGGGGACGGGATCGATCCGTCGCTGCTGCTCGCGGCCTTCGTCGACTTCTGCGGTCGGCACCCGTCGCTGACGCGCGTGGCGTTGGCGGCACGCGACCCGCTGTGGTCGCGGTGCGACCGGAGGACCGCGGCGGCCTTGGGTGCCGCGATCCGGCACTGCATCCACGCGCGCGGCTGCTCCGACGTCTGGATCGAGCAAATCCTGGCCGCGTTCCTCCGGATCGCTCGCGACATGCAGCATCCGGGGGAGCCGCACCCGCCGAGCGGCTGGACGCGGGCTTTCGGGCAGTCCGACCCGCACGGCCCGCATTCGCCGGTCGGCATCCTGCTGCGCCTGCTGCTGCTCTCGGCCTACCGTGACGCGGATCCTCGCCCGTGATCCGACCTCCCGGACCGCTCCCGCTCGCCTGCCCGGCCGCCGCCGTGCCGCGACTGGCACGGCTGTCGCTTGCCGCGCGAGGCGAGACGGTCGTCGTCGAAACAGTACGCCGCGTCTCACGACGCCCGGGCACCATGGTTTCCGCTCGCGCGAGTTGCGGGCGGGGAGGCCATCATGACCGAGCGTCGGGGATGGATCGTGGTCGCGTGTTCGTGTCTGTGGGCGGGGGTGGGCTGCATTCCGCCGGAACCCGAGCCGCCGCCGCCGGGGGAGGAGTTCCCGCCGCCGGTCCAGCCGTCGCTGCGTCCCGCGGACAACGCCGAGGTGATCGCCTCGTGGGACTTCCGCGGCTGCAAGGACGGGTGGACTCCCGCATCGATTGCCGGCACGACCTGGGTCTGCGGGCCGATCGTTCGCGGCCCGGGGGGCGACCGGACCGGCGAGGGGGACGGCTGGGGGGTCGGGATGACCGAACCGCCCGCGGGCCGGACGGAGAGCACGCTCACCTCGCCCGAGATCCACCTCGGCGGGAGCAACGACGCCGTCTTCACCCTCTCCGTCTGGCATTGGCTCGACGGCGAGGC
>JAFGHH010000237.1 GCA_016930215.1 Deltaproteobacteria bacterium | reverse complement strand
GACCCGGAGGCGATCGAGGACGCGATCGAGGAGGGGGTGCACCTGGAGTGCCTGGTGCGCCCGACGTCGGTCCAGGCTGCGGGCCGGGTGCTGTCCGGCGCGACCTTCGAGCGGCTGCGCGAGGCGGAACCGGACGCGTGGGGCTACCGGGCCGTCGAGCCGTCGGGCGCGAACCCGCTGGAGCTGCCGGCGCGGCTGCTGGTGGTCGCGGGCGACCGCGTGCCGGACCTGCGGCTGCTCGGTGGCATGCCGGGCCTCGGTCGCACCCCGCTCGGGTTCCTCGCCGTGGACGGCGCCACCGGGATGACCACCGTCCCGGGCCTGTTCGCCGCCGGCGACGTGGTGACGGGGGCCAAGGGGGTCGTCGAGGCGGTCGCGGCGGGGCGCAAGGTGGCCGCCGCCGTCCACCAGTACCTGGAGGCCGTGGACCGGGGCGAGGCGCCGCGGCCGGCGGTGCGCGCGGCGGCGACGCCGGCGCCGGAGTCGATCCGCGAATCGGTCGAGGAGCCGTTCGCGTCGCCGGCGCCGCGGGCGTCGAAACGGACGCCGGCGAAGGCGATCGGCAGGCCGGCGGCGAGGAAGCCGGCGAAGCCCGTGGCGAAGAAGCCGGCGAAGCCGGTGGCGAAGGGCGCGACGAAGCCGGTGGCGAAGAAGGCGGCGAAGCCGGTGGCGAAGGGCGCGACGAAGCGTACGACGCCGCCGCGCCGCGGCGGCCGGGGCCGCTGACGGGCGGCGGGAGCGGGTGACGGCGCATGTCGGAACGGACGTCGGTGGAGTTCGAGATCGACGGACGGACCGTCCGGGCCCAGCCGGGCGACTCGCTGCTGCGCGTGGCGCGGCGCGAGGGGTTCGCGATCCCGTCGCTGTGCTTCCACGAGCGGTTGACGCCGTACGGGGCGTGTCGGCTGTGCCTGGTCGAGGTGCGCCAGGGGAAGCGCACCCGGATCGTCACCTCGTGCGACTACCCGGTGCAGGAAGGGATCGTCGTGCGCACCGACACCGACGAGGTGCGGGCGCAGCGGAAGACGGTGGTGCAGCTGCTGGCCGCGATGGCGCCGCAGCCCGTCGTGCTGCGGGACCTCGCGCTGCAGTACGGCGCCGACCTCGGCGGCCTCGAGGCGGCCCGCGACGGCGACTGCATCCTGTGCGGGCTGTGCGTGCGCGTGTGCCGCGAGGTGGTCGGCGCCTGCGCCGTGGATTTCCAGCACCGCGGCGAGGCGAAGGCGTTGGGCAGCCCGTACGGCGAGCCGGCCCCGAGCTGCATCTCGTGCGGCGCCTGCGCGTCGGTCTGCCCGGTCAATGCGCGGCAGACCCTGGCGACGGTCATCCGGCGGTTGCACCACGCGGGGATCGGGGAACACCTCTGCCGCTACACGCTGCTCGGGATCTTCTCGGACGGCGTCTGCGCGAACAACTACGACTGTGCGCGGTGCGAGGTGGAGCACCGGCTGCGCGACGGCCGGCGCGAGCACCCCGCGTTCCTGCGGTCGGACGGAGGCAAGGCGCATGGCGGCTGACGTCGGCGGGAGGCCCGGAGGCCCGCGCAGCGGGTGCGAGTACGCCCCGTTGCCGCGGACGCCGCGGCGCAAGCGGCCGGTGGCCGAGCGGCTCCGCGATTTCGAGCCGGTGGTGCTGCCGGAGGAGCCCGCGGCGGCGACCACGGCCGCCGAGCGCTGCTTCGGCGGTTCGGTCTGCCGGGCCTGCGACGTCTGCATCCTGATCTGCCCCGACCTGTGCATCACCCGCGACCCCGCCACCGGCGGGATCGCGATCGACCTCGACTGGTGCAAGGGCTGCGGCCTGTGCGCCCACTTCTGCCCCAAGGGCGCGATCCGGATGGAGCTGGACCACTAGCGGCCGTCGCTCACATCGCCGTCGACGGCGAGCGGCGGCGGGCTACGGGCTGCCGGTGAGCGTGACGGTGCCGCCGGTGTTGCCGATGCCGGCCGAGCCGCAGCCGCCGGCCACCGTGCGGGTCGTCTCGTAGCGCAGCGTGTAGCTCGGCCCCACGAGCGTCGAGAAGCCGAAGGTCTGGTCCACCGTGTAGGCCCCCGGGGCGATCGAGAACCGGCCGACCTCGACCCCGTTGATCAGCATCCGCATGTCCTGGTTGTCGCAGGTCAGGCCGTTCTCCCCCGCCGGGACCACCAGGTGCATCGCCGCCTGCCAGATCGTGCCCAGGGAGGTGGTGCGGGTGCCGGAGATGTAGTCGCCGAGGTTCCAGAAGCGGGTGCCGGCCGACGTGTAGCGGGTGTCGGCCGCCGTGGGGAAGTCCACCGTCTGCGTCGCGGTGCCCGCCGAGATCGCGGCTTGCAGCGTGCCGGTGCCCTTCGACGGGGTGGAGTAGCCGTCGACCACGACCCAGTAGGTGCCGGCGTCCCAGGTACCGGAGAGCCGCGACCGCGCGTCGCCGGCCCCGTCGTCGTCGCAGGCCAGTTCGACTCCGAGGCACGACGGGCCGCCGTGGACGTGCAGCACCGTGTCGAAGGTCGCCGCCGTCACCTCGAGCGTCACGTTCGAGCGGACCGACAGGCTCAGCTGGAACACGACGTCGGGCGAGCCGGCGGAGGAGCCGCAGCTCGCCGTGTAGTCGCCCGCCGCGCCGCAGGTCGAGAACGTCCAGCTGCCGCTCGCGGCGATCGTCGTGTAGGCGCCGAAGCAGGTGTCGTTCCCGGGCGCGGCGCCGAGGGCGCAGGGCCCGACAACGCAGTCGCTCGAGCAGCTCTGCGTACCGCTGCAGCCGTCGTCGGTGCACGACGCGGTGGTCGAGGCGCAGCAGGCGAATCCGTTGTCGCATTCGCCGTCGCAGTCGTCGTCCCGGCCGTTGCAGGTCTCCGCCGGGGGTGTGCAGTCCGTGGCGGCCGGCAAGGTGCAGGCCATCGTGCAGGTGCCGGAGCCCGCCGTCCCGCAGCTCGACGTGCAGGTCACCGTCTCCCCGACCGAGCATGGGAAGTCCTCGTCCACCTCGCCGTCGCAGTCGTCGTCGATCCCGTTGCACGACTCCGGAGTGTCCGGGCATTCGTATTCGCAGCCCGGCAGGCCGTCGAGGTCCGCCCAGCCGGCCTCGCAGGTCGTCGTGCAGACGCCGCCCTCGCAGCCCGCGACCTGGTGCAGACCGGCGGGGCAGGCGTGGCCGCAACTCCCGCAGTTCGCCGGGTCGCTCGCCAGGTCCACGCAGGCGCCGCCGCAGGGCGCCAGGCCCGGCGTGCAGGAGGACGACTCGCCCCCGTCGTCGAGCCCGAGCTCCGCGTCGGTGTCGGACGGCGCGTCCTCGGTCGCCGCGTCGTCCGTCCGGATGTCCGGCCAGCCGGCGTCCGGCGGCTCGACGGTGCCCGTCGCGCAGCCCGCGAGCAGCAACGGGACGAGCCTCGCGGCGAAACCCGGAATCCCGCGGGCGGCAACGTGAAAGACTGCCTGCATCACGACCGACCTCCGCACGGACGCCGCTGCCGCGGCCCCGTGCCTGCAGCATAGCACCTTCGTCCGCCGTTTGCGGGCGCGGGTCGAGGTGCGGTAGAAGCGTCGTGTCGCCGCGGGCGTCGCCGCGTTCGGTCCGGGCGGGGCCCGTCCCGGCCGAGTGGTGTTGCGGCGGCAGGGGAGGTGTCGCCATGCGTTTTTTCAGGATGCCGTGCCTCATCGTGCTGGTCGCCGTCGCCGCCGGCGGCTGCCGCAAACGCGACCAGGGAGGAACCGACGTCCCGTCGCCGACGCCTTCCGCCGGCGACGCGGCCGGCCCCGGCCCGGCGCCGGGTCCGACGGCCACCGGCGTGACCCTCGCTCCGCCCGCGGGCGCCGGAGCGGCCTCGGGCTTCGAGC
Source organism: Deltaproteobacteria bacterium (assembly GCA_016930215.1). GTDB lineage: Bacteria > Myxococcota_A > Polyangia > DRWM01 > JAAZOP01 > JAAZOP01. The sequence goes on along the minus strand of JAFGHH010000237.1, from coordinate 4,314 downwards.
GACACTACCGGTACGAGGCGCCGGCGTACGAGGCAAAGCTGGCGGCCGGCACGCTCCCGGTGCCGCTCGACGGCGTCGAAATCCCGGAGTTCCTCGCCCGGCAGTACGGTCTCGACGAGACCGCGCGGCAGCGCCTGTCCGACCACGGCTTCGTCGTCACCGCGGGACCGCTCACCCGCCAGGTGGACGAGATCTACACCATCTACGAGGCGCTCTCGGGCAACGTCCCGGTCTTCGTGACGGCGGACACCGCGCTGCACCTGTACCACCTGGTGTTCGACTCGCTGCTGATGTCGATCGAGCAGCACCACCTGATCGGGATGCTGACGAAGATGATCGGCGCGCTCCGGGCGAAGGCGCTCGAGTCGGCCGCCGGCACCGGCTCCGTCGCCGACGCGGCGCTCGACAACGTCGCGGTGTTCGACGTGATCCGCAAGCTGCTCGACCCGGCGGCCGAGGTCGAGGGGCGGGTGGCCGAGCGGGTGGCGGCCGAGCTGGCGCTGATCGAACAGCACGCGGGGTTCGCCAAGAGCCCGGTGTTCGGCTACGACGAGGACTACTCGCAGTACGTCCCGCGGGGCCACTACACGCGGTCGGAGGCGCTCCGACGCTACTTCCGGGCGATGATGTGGCTCGGACGGATGAGTTTCCTGCTCAAGGCCTCCGGCGACCCCGACGGCGGGCTGGTGGACGAGGAGCGGGCGCGGCACTTCGTCCGGATGGCGGCGCTCCTGTCGCGCGGGCTGCAGGAGGCGCAGGCCGACGGGGTCCCGGCCGTCCGGCTCTGGGAGCGGATCTACTCGGTGACCGCGTTCTTCGCCGGGTTCTCCGACGACCTGACGCCGGTCGAGGTGCGCCCGGTGGTCGATGCGCTGTTCGAGGCGGCCGGCGGCGTGCAGGCGTTGGCGGAGCCGGCGAACGTCGACCTGCTGCGTGCGCGGATGGCGGCGCTGCGGAGCCCGGCGATCAACTCCGGCACCGCGGCGGAGGCGAACATCATGCTCATCCTGGAGAACGGCAACCCCGAGGAGCTGCTGCGCGCCACCGCCCGGACCACCGGGATGCGGATCATGGGCCAGCGCTACACTCCGGACGCGGACGTGATGGGGCGCCTCGCCGTGCCCGCCGTCGGCGCGCCGCTCGGGCCCCGCGACCCTCCACCGTTCACGCTGGCCGAGACGCAGCAGGGCCCGGCCCGCGGCTTCGCCCGCGGCCTCGACGTGATGCTGCTGCTGGGCGCCCCGCGCGCCCGGCCGATCCTCGAGGAGCTGGGCGACGCGCAGTACGCGGGCTACGACGCGGCCCTCGAGCGGGCGCGCGGGGTGTTCCCGCCCGACGACAGCGCCGTGTGGCACGGCAACCTGTACTGGGCGTGGCTCGAGGTGCTGCGCGACTACGTGCGGCCGCGACCGACGCCGAGCCAGGCGTTCGAGACGGGCGCGGCGTGGGCGGACCGCACGCTGACCGCGGCGCTCGCGTCCTGGGCCCAGCTGCGCCACGACACGATCCTGTACGTCAAGCAGCCGTACGCCGAGGGAGCCGGCTGCGCGATGGGCGGGCCGGAGCCGCCGCCGCCGCCGAAGGGGTTCGTCGAGCCGAACCCGGAGTTCTTCGCGCGGTTGATCGCGCTCAACGAGATGACCCGCGGCGGCCTGCGGGAGCTGGAGCTGCTGCCCGAGCAGGCCGACCGCCTGCTCGGCCACTTCGGCGAGGTCCTCGGCAAGCTCCGCGACCTGGCCGTCAAGGAGGTCGAGGATCGCGCGATCGACCAGGCGGACAACGACTTCCTGATCGGCTTCGGCGCGAGCTGCGCCGGGCTGGTCCAGGGGATCGCGGGATTGACCGAGGCGCCGCCGGGGCCGCCCGACCCCCACGCCGACGGCGAGGCCTACCACGAGGCGGACACCAAGACGACGCTGGTGGCGGACGTCATGACCTGTGTGGACGCCGGCGAGGTGCTCGAGGAGGGGACCGGGTACGTCGAGCTGATCACCGTGGCGTTCCGCGCGCCGGGGCGCGGCGATACCTTCGTCGCGGCGGGCCCGGCGCTGACGTACTACGAGTTCCGTTGGCCGTTGGCGGACCGCCTGACCGACGAGAAGTGGCGTGCGATGCTGGCGGCGGACGAGGCGCCGGCGCCCCCGCCGTGGGTCTGCTCGTTCCGTTCTCCCTGCCCCGCCCCGGTCCCCGCGCCGTAGCGCGACCCCCGGACCTCAGCCGTCCCGTCCGCCGGACGGCGCGCCGCCGCCCCGTGCGAGCAGCTCCTCGATCGGCGCGAGACGCGTGGTCAGGCCCCCGACCAGGGCCGCGGTATCGACCCCGAAGCGGCGGCCGTACAGCGTGATGTCGAGCACCAGGTTGGAGACGGCGGTCTCGACCAGCGCCGGGTCTTCCGAGACGAGGGCCTGGTCGTCCTCCGAGCCGCCGGCGCCGCCGACGAGCGCGCTGCGGCGGTCGACGAGCAGGACGAGGCGGTGCGGCCAGTGGCGTTCGAGGTCGGCCTCGACGATCCCGTAGCTGAGCGTGCGGCCCGGCAGCTCCGGCAGCCGCGTGAACGAGAACAGCAGGACGTCCCGGCCCGCCGCCCCGGCGCGTCGCAGCGACTCCGCCAGTGCCTCCGCCTCGCGGCACCACAGCGAGACGTGCACGGTCTCGCGGGCGCCCTCGATCAGCGTCCGCGCCTGGGCCAGCACCGCGGCATAGCCGGTCGCCGTCCAGGTCCGGCCGTCGGCGGCCGGGCGCGACAGCCCCGCCAGGCCCGTCCGCAGCTCCTCGAGCCCCTCCCGGAACCCGGCCTCGAGCTGCGACAGGAGCCGCTCGGGCGGCAGCGGCCGGTAGCGCGCCGGCCGGCGCTGGACCGCCTGGACCAGGCCGCGCCGCTCGCGCCGGCCGAGCACGTTGTAGATCGCCGAGCGGGGGACGCCCGAGCCGGCGGCCAGCTCGTAGCCCGTCGCCGGATGGCGCTTGAGCAGGGCGAGGTAGATCCGGGCGTCGCTCGCCGTGAACCCCAACGACTGCATCGCGGCGACGATGCGTTCCTCGAGCGCGGGCTTGCGCGGCATGCGCGGGAGTCTACCGGCAGGCCTGCCGGGAGTCGAACACCCCGGAGGCCGCGTCGGCCCACTGGATGCTGCCGTACGCGATGTACTCGCGACTCGTCGGCAGCGCGAACGCGTCGTCCCAGCGGTAGTTCGCGCCGTGCCGGCTCTGCCACAGCCGCACGACCTCGCCCGACGGCCTGCGGACGTCGAGGAAGAACGCGAACTCCTCGATCGTGCGGTCGCAGGCGGCCGAGCCCATCCCGACCAGGTAGGCGAGCCCCGTCCGCCACAGGCCGTCGGCCTCGCGGATGCCCAGCGAGAACCGCTGTTCGGCGAGGCCGGTCCGGTTGTCGCGGAACCTCGTAAACAGCCCCGCGCTCAGTACCTCGCCGTCCTGCGGCCCCACGCGCAGGTACGCCAGCAGCCAGTGGAACGGGATCCCGTAGTGCCCGACGTAGCCGTCGCCGAAACCCTCGACGTGGAATTCGCAGTGCCCGGCGTCGTGCTGCGCCTCCAGGTCGTACGACAGGCACGCCGCCTGGTTGTGCGCCATCCGGTAGTCCTCGGTGCGCGCCCCGGTCTCCCGCTCGACGTCCCGGCACCGCGGATGGTCCGCCGCGGGCCAGACCTCGAATCGGTAGTTCGTCCCGTCGTTCGAGTCCCACGCCTCGCAGCTCGAGCCGGCGCCCGAGAAGTTGCGGAACCAGATCTCGACCGACCACGCATCCTCCGGGATCCGCACCGCCAGCGGCAGGTCGACCGCCTCGTTCGTCGGCGTGCCGTTCACGGTCACGTGCCGCCGCACGCTGCCGGTCGCGAGCTGCCCGCCGGGCAGGAAGCGCACGTGCGCCTCGAGGTCCCACGCCGGATAGCCGTTGTGCGTGCCGCGGCAGTGCGGCAGCCGGTCGATGTCGTAGCGCAGCTCGAGGTACCCGCCCTGGCGCAGCGAGCCGGAGAGCGTCTCGTTCCACCACTCGTCGAACCACAGCGTCCCGACCTCCGGTCGGCACACGTCGGCGTCGTCGGCGGCGAAGCCGTTCGATGCGTCGAGCCGCGTGTTGACGAAGTCACCCGGGTGCGCGTTGTGGTCGAAGATCCGCCCGCCGTCCGCCGTTCGCACGAACGCCACCAGCTCGATGCCCAGCTCGTCCTGCCCCGGCGTCGCCGGGCCGAACAGGTGGTCGCTCAGCGCGAACGACCAGCGCCGGAACCCCGGCGTGGGCCCCGCCTCCGGGGTCGCGGCGACCTCCCACCAGGTCGGGTCGGACGCCAG
>JAFGHH010000236.1 GCA_016930215.1 Deltaproteobacteria bacterium | reverse complement strand
CTTCGACGAGCACGGGCTGGTCACGATCTGCGACCGCAAGAAGCAGCTGATCAAGTACAAGGGCTACTCCGTGTTCCCGAAGGAGGTGGAGGAGCTGGTGGGCGGGCACGAGGCGGTGAGCGAGGTGGCGGTGGCCGGGATTCCCGACCCGGAGACGGGCGAGATCATCAAGGCGTGGGTCGTTCTGCGTCCCGAGTTCAAGGGGAAGGTCACCACCGAGGAGCTGCTCAAGTGGTGTCAGGCGAACCTGACGCACTACAAGCAGCCGAAGCTGATCGAGTTCAAGGACGACCTGCCCAAGACGCTGGTCGGCAAGGTCCTGCGCCGGGTGCTCCAGGAAGAGGACCCGCTCTGGCGCGAACGGACGAAGAAGGCCTGATCGGGTCGAACTACCGTTCCAGCTCGGCGGCGAGGGTCGTCGCCAGGTCGTCCTGCAGGGCCCGGGCGGTGTCGCGGCGTCGACACGGGTCGTTGACCAGGACGCTGAAGGCGTAGCCGGCGCGGCCGTCGGGGGAGAGGGCGTAGCCGGAGAGCGCCCAGACGGCGGCGAGCGTCCCGGTCTTGGCGCGGACCAGCTCCCGCGCCGCGCCGTCGCGCAGTCGCGAGTGCAACGTGCCGTCCCGTCCCGCCACCGCGAGCGCCGCGAGGAACTCGGCCCGGAGCGCCGCGTCGAGGTATACGGCGCGCAGCAGGGCGGTCAGCGTCCGCGGCGTCACCTCGTCGGCGGCGAACAGCCCCGAGCCGTTGCGCAGCACGAGCCCGTCCGTCGGGACGTTCCAGGCCTCGAGGACCTCGCGGACCACCTCGGCGCCGTGGTCGGCCGTTCCCGGCGTCCCCCGGCGCTCGGCGCCGAGGATCCGGAGCACCTGCTCGGCGTGGAAGTTGCTCGATTCCTTGCCGAGCCGCCACAGCCAGGCATGGAGCGGGTCCGACTCGTGCCGCGCCAGCACGGTGGCGCCGTCGGGGACGGAGCCGGTGGCGACCCGGTCGTCGTCCACGGCGATGCCGGCGGCGCGGAGCGCCTCGCGCAGCGCGAGGCCGGCGAAGCGGACGGGGTCATCGATCCGCCGCGCGTAGGAGTCCCAGGCCGCGCCGACGCCGATCGAGCCCCAGATCCGGGCGTGGGTGGCGCCGTCGGCGCCGGCGGAGGCGTACATCCGCAGGGCGTTGCCGCCGCCGGCCGCGGTGCGGGCCTCGAGATTCGTCTCGAGGAACCCTTCCGGCCAGGCGAAGAAGCGGGCGGGGTCGCCGGCTTCCGTGCCGGGGCCGATCCAGACCTCGACGGCGTTGGCATCGATGCTCGCGGCGCCCACCGGGGCGCGGAACGTCGCGTCCTCGCCGGGCTGGGAGTCGTAGGCGTAGGGCAGCCGAGCGTCGTCGAAGTAGGCGTCGTCGATCCTGATTCCGCCGCGGACGCGGGTGATGCCGGTCGCGCGCGCCTCGCGGGCGAGCGTCCACAGGTCCTCCGCGGTGAGGGTCGGGTCGCCGTGCCCGCGGAGGACGACGTCTCCCGCGACAGTATCGCCCTCGCGCAGGCCGTGGAGGGTGGTGGGGATGGTGAAGGCGGGGCCGAGGATCTCGAGCGCGGCGGCCATGACGAGCAGCTTGGCGTTGGAGGCCGGGTTGAGGGCCCGGTCGGCGTGGTGGCCGTAGACGACGTCGCCGGTGGCGAGGTCGAGCACCTCGACGCCGACCTGCAGCTCGTCGCGCCGGCGGTCGCCCCACGGGGCGTGTTCGACGAGGCGTTCGAGCTTCGTGCGCAGGGCGGAGTGGTCCGCCGCCGTCGTGTCTTCGCCGCGGACGGGGAGGGCGCAGAGCGCCGCCGCCAGTCCTGCCGCCGCCAGAGCGATCGTCGCGCGTCGCATGTCGCACCTCCGCGGCGTCCGAGTCTATCGGCGCCGGGTTCCCGGACCAAATCGACGGGGGGCGGGTCCGGTTCTTCACCGGCGGAGCGGAGCGGGACCGCACCGCTCCGCGTTCAGTCCTTGGGGGTGCGGCAGGCGGTGGGGCAGGTGGCGGGGCCGTCGGGGACGGGGTGGGCGCGGCTGAAGGGCGAGATCTCGCGCAGGCGGGCGATGACCGGGGGCATTTCGGCCAGGACGCGGTCGATCTCTTCGGTGGTGGTGTAGCGCGAGAGGGAGAAGCGGATCGAGCCGTGGGCGTAGGTGAACGGGACGCCCATGGCGCGCAGGACGTGGGACGGCTCGAGGGAGCCCGAGGTGCAGGCGGAGCCGGAGGAGGCGCAGATCCCGGCCTGGTCCATCAGCAGCAGGATCGCCTCGCCCTCGACGAACTCGAACGAGACGTTGCTGGTGTTCGGCAGCCGCCGCTCGCGGTGACCGTTGACGATCGCGTCGGGAATCCGCTCGAGGATGCCGTTCTCCAGGCGGTCGCGCAGGGTCCGGACGGAGGTCTGCTCCTCGGCGACGTGGCGGTGGGCCAGCTCGGCGGCGGTGCCGAGGGCGACGATGCCGGGGACGTTCTCGGTGCCGCCGCGGCGGTTGCGTTCCTGGTGGCCGCCGATCAGGAACGGGCGGAACTTGGTGCCGCGGCGGACGTACAGGGCGCCGATCCCCTTGGGGGCGTGGAGCTTGTGGCCGGAGAGCGACAGCATATCGATCGTGGAGCGGCGCATGTCGAGCGGGAGCTTGCCGACGGCCTGGACGGCGTCGGTATGGAACAGGGCGCCGGCGTCATGGGCCATCCGCGCGAGATCCTCGACGGGGAACACGACGCCGGTCTCGTTGTTGGCCCACATCGCGGAGACGAGGGCGGTGCGGGTGGACAGCGCCGCGCGCAGCTCGACGAGGTCGAGCAGACCGTCGCGGTCGACGCCGACGCGGACCACCTCGTAGCCTTTGCGTTCGAGGTGCCGGGCGAGGGAGAGGACGGCGGGGTGTTCGACGCGGGTGGTGATGAGCTGCCGGCGTTCGGGGTAGGCCTCGAGCGCCGACAGGATCGCGGTGCTGTCGGCCTCGGTGCCGCAGCTCGTGAAGAGGATCTCGGTCGGGGATTCGGCGCCGAGCAGGGCGGCGACCCGTTCGCGGGCCCGCTCGACGTCGCGGCCGACGTCGCCGCCGAAGGCGTGGATCGAGGACGGGTTGCCGTAGCGTTCGTGCAGGAACGGCAGCATCGCCTCGAGAACCTCGGGGGCCACGGCGGTGGTGGCGTTGTTGTCGAGGTAGACCGGTTTCATGACGCGGCCTCCGTCGCCCCGGGCGGCTCGACGACGACGGTGATCCCCTCCGAGACCAGCTCGCGCATCTTGTCCTGGATCCAGCCGGTGGTGAAGCCGGCGGCCATGCAGCCGGCGCAGTGGCCGACGAGGGCGACGCGGACGGTGTCGCCTTCGATATCGATCAGCTCGATGTCGCCGCCGTCCTTCTGCAGCACCGGGCGGACCTCGTGTTCGATCGTCTCCTGGACCAGGGCGATCTTCCTGAGCTGGGTCATGCGGGCGCCGGCGGCGGCGGGTCGGGGGGCGGGCTTGCGGCGCTGCTCCTCGACGATCCGGTTGAGGATCGCTTCGATCTCGGCCTGGCAGGCGCCGCAGCCGCCCCCGGCCTTGGTGTAGTTGGTCACCTGGTCGACGGTGCGCAGGTTGTTCTCGCGGATCGCGCGTTCGATCTTCTTGTCGGTGACGCCGAAGCAGTGGCAGACGATCGCGCCGTCGTCGTGCTCCTCCGGGGCGCGCTGCTCGCCGCGCATGTCGGCTACGGCCGCCTCGAGCGCCTCGCGGCCCATGACGGAGCAGTGCATCTTCTCCTGGGGGATGCCGCCGAGGTAGTCGGCGATGTCCTGGTTCGTGATCCGGAGGGCTTCCTCGATCGTCTTGCCGAGCACCAGCTCGGTCAGGGCGCTGGCGCTGGCGATGGCGCTGCCGCAGCCGAAGGTCTTGAAGGTGGCCTGGGTGATGCGGTGCGTCTGGGGATCGGTCTTGATGTAGAAGGTGAGGGCGTCGCCGCAGGCGATCGAGCCGACCTCGCCCTTGCCGTCGGCGTCCTCGAGGGCGCCGACGTTGCGGGGGTGGAAGAAGTGGTCCTTGAGTTTTTCGGAGTAGTCCCAGGCCATCGTCGTACTCCCTCCCGCCGGGCGACCGTGCCGTGTCCGGCGCCGGCAACCATAGGCATCGCGCACCTTTCGATCAACCCACCCCCCAACGTGGTCGTGTCCCGGGGGGGACCGCCTGGTCGCACGTGGGGTCGGAAAGCGGGTGGGGCCGCCGGGGCGACCGCTGCGTCCCCCCCGGACCCCCCGCGCATCGTCTCGGGCGAAGCCCTCGACGACGCGCCACTCGCGCCCCAACGCCGCGGGGAGGCCCCCCCCGAGCGCAACGATCGCCCCGGCCGGCGCGATGCAAGGGCGGCGCCCGAGCGGGGCATGATCCCGGGAGTACGATCCGGGTCGAACTTGACCGCGGGAGGCTGGAATCGTATACGAACCCGGAAGCTCGGGAGGTTGGGATGACCGCACGTTGGTTGGGGATTCTGGTCCTGTCATGCACGGCCGGTTGGCAGCTCGCCTGCGGTTCGGCGACCACGGACGACGCGGCCGACGTGCCGGACGACGTTCGGGACGCGCCGGACGAGACGCCGGGGGAGGTGGAGGACGACGGCGGGGGGTGCGAGACGGGGTGGACCGACTGCAGCGGCACCTGTCTCGACCTGGAGAACGACCCCGAGCACTGCGGCGGCTGCGAGACGGTCTGCCCGGACGGGTCGAACTCGGTCGGCATCTGCGAGTCGGGTTCGTGCGGGTTTCGCTGCGAGCCCGGGTGGGTGGACCTCGACGGCGACGGCGATTGCGAGACGCCTTGCACGCCGTCGGAGCCTCCGGTCGAGGCCTGCGACGGTGCGGACAACGACTGCAACGGGCTGATCGACGACGGTTTCGACTGCGTGCTGGGCCTGACCGACGACTGCGAAACCGCGTGCGGCTCGACGGGAGAGCACTTCTGCGGCTCCGGCTGCGCCTGGACCGAGTGCGTCCCCCCCATCGAAATCTGCGACGGCCTCGACCAGGACTGCGACGGCGTCGCGGACGACGGGATGTACGGGGTGGTGTGGGATGTCCTGAGTGTCGATGGCAGCGGCGAGACTCGACCGCTCTCGTTCTCCGTGGCAGTCGCCGCCGGCGAAGTCGGGCTTGGTCATGTTCTCGGCACAGGTTCTTCGGCGGTGACCGGGCAAGCAAGGTTGCTCAGGGCTAGGCTGATCGATGGGAGTTCACCGGGTGCCGTCGCCTCTCTGGGCTCAGGTTCGTCCGCGGAGATCGTGGGCTCTTCGGGTGTCGGGACCATTGCCTCGTTCGCCTGGAACACTTCAGATGGGGCCACGCCTCGCGGCGAATCGGCGATGATCCGAAGTGCGGTTCTTGGATCGAGCTACCTCCTGGGCACAGCTGCTCCTCTTGATGCATCCGACGAGGATCTGTCGGGCCCTCCCCAGGTGGTTCGGAGCGCCGGAACCGACTTCGCCTACTGCGCCTGGGTCGAGACCGTGGCTGCCACGCCGACGCTTCAACTCGTGGCCGTGGAGAACCGAGCGGCGCCCTCCGTGGCCACAGCCTCATCCATCAGCGCCGGTGTGAACCCTGGCGACCCCTCGATTGCCCTCCACGACGACACCACGCTGTTCGTCGTGTGGTCGGCGGGGAGTCCGGGGGAGATCCGGGGGCAGCGGCTGAACACGAGCCTGGAAGTACAGGGGTCGGAGTTGGGGCT
>JAFGHH010000235.1 GCA_016930215.1 Deltaproteobacteria bacterium | reverse complement strand
GAGGAAGCCGGACAGCAGCGTGCCGCCGTAGCCCGCCCCGGGCTGCGTCCAGGCCCCGGCCAGGAGCAGGCCGTCGACCGGCGTGCGAACCGCGCCGACCGGCGGGGCCGTCACCGGCTGCAGCAAGAGGAGACATGCACTCGCACGGCCCGCGTGTCGCGATCGACGGTTCGGAGCACGTTCGTCCCCTTGGGGAGGGGCCGACCATGCCGCCTTCCGGCCGACCTCAAGCGGATGACAGTTCATGCGCACGTCGTCCGAAACAGCCGGCGTTCCCGATGGCGTGTCGGCCCCGCTTGCCGGGGATCGGTTTCCGTCGCACAATGGCCGGGTAGCCTGGCGGGGTCCGCCGGAAGGGCGGGATCCATGACGCAGAAGACGATCTGCCTGCCTGCCTGCTTGGTGGTGGTCCCCTGCCTGGTCCTGACGGCAGGCGGTGGATGCACAGTTGACGACGACGCATTGGCCGAAACGGGCCAAGCGACGACGCGGATGGCGATCTGTGAGGGAACGGCCGCGACGGAGCTTCTGCCGGCGGTCGGCGAGCTTCTCACGGCGACCCACGTGCGCGTCTGCACCGGGACGCTCATCTCTCCGCGACATGTGCTGACCGCTGCGCACTGCGGCGCCGGTTGGTTCCACGACTACCCGCCGGTGATCTTCCGTGTGCGAATCGACGGAACGGAACACGAGCTCGACCTGTCGTGTGGCGGGGACGCGGTGGTCGACCCGGGTGAACCGGGCTATCCGGCGAACGGATTCTGGCCGGGTTGTCGGCTCGTGGAGCCCCCTGCCGCGTGCGATCTGGCCGTATGCACGCTGGTGCACCCGATCGACGACGATCCGGCGCATCCCGAGCTGGCGAGCTTCGCCGACTGGCTGCGGATACGTCCGACGCACGATCCAATGGGCTTCGGGACGTCGTCGGACGCGCGGGTACTGCGGGGCCGGGACGTGCTGCAGATCGGGTGCGGCAACCATCTTCCGGCGGCCGTCGATCCCGATGCATGGAAACGTGCGGACTGGAACCGGATCGACAGCGTGTCCTTGGAGGACGCGGCCGCCGTGGGCCCGACCCGGGGGACGGGAACCGTCGAGACGGCCTGCGGGAAGGTGATGCACGGCGATTCGGGGGGGCCGCTGGTGTTGTTCGAGGACGGTCGGCCGATGGTCGTCGGCGTGGTGGCGGCGGGACCGCAATGCGCGACCACGCCCGACCACTACGCTCTGGTCGGCGCGTGGCGGCCGTACCGCTGGCTCCGGGACCTGCTGGCGCAGGACTACGTCGGTGCGGACTGGCTGGAAGACAGCGATGCGGACACCGTGCCGGACGCCGAGGACAACTGTCCCGAACGGCCGAACCCGGCTCGGCTGCCGCCCGACGGCGAGGGAGCGCAAGCCGACCGCGACGACGACGGCTGGGGCGACACCTGCGACAACTGCCCGGCGGATCCGAACCCGGACCAGACGGCGACGGACGTGACCTACGGTCCCATTGCCGTGTGCCCGAGCCTGCGTCCGAGTGCCAGGAGGGCGGTCTGGGACGGCACGGGAAATGCCTGCGATACCTGCCCGTCGATCCCCGACACGATGGAGAACACCAACCGCTCGTACGAGGACGAGTTCGGAATCTTCCGGCGCGGCGACGCCTGCGATCCCGACCCGGTCGTTCCCCGGGTGCTGCTGGAGCCGCGGCGGCGGCGTCCTCGCCCGGACGAGGTTCCGCTGCCCCGGTGGTGCAGCATCAGCGACGGGTACTCGGTCCGGTTCGGGACGTACGGCTTCGACGGCTGGCGGCACCTGAGTCCTCCCGAGGGAGTCGATGCGGACCACCGTTCCGAGCCGGTGCGTCTGCTGTGGTGTTCGTGTTGGGACGTCATCGAGAACCGGTGGCTGCCCGAGCTCCGACCCGGCGAGATTCCGGTTCCTGGCGCTCGGTACTGCAACGAAGGATACAGTGCGCCATGCCGGAAAAACGCCCCGCCCAGCGCGGGCACCGATGCATCGAACCGGGTTGGTTGGTTCGATTTCACGAATTACGAATGGAATCCGGTGCGGGAGGTGGACGAAACCAGCAGCTCGGACCTGTGGCGGAACTGCCTGCTCGATTCGGACGTCTCCCCGGGCGACTGGGACGGCGACGCGGAGTGGAACCGGTGGGAGTGCCTGCCGCTCAAGTACGGGAACTACGACCTGGGCGACGGCGTGCAGTTCCGGCGCAACGGAGTGCTTCCTCTCCGGAATCCGCGGATGCACGAGATCCGCTGGTGGCCGGACCGGGAGGACTTCGCCCCGAGCGCACCGCCGATCGCGGAGGAAGCGCACCGGATCCGGCTGTGGCTGCGGCCCGAGCCGGGACGCTCGCCCGGCGACCTGCGGCCCGACGGCGGCTGGAGCTACGAGGCGAACGTGGCGCTTGCGGCCGTCGGCGTGGACGGGAATCGGTTCAACAACGCCTATCGAGCGCAACGCGGGGTGGGCGCCCCCGGAACCGTGCGCTGCACGCCACCCGGCCTGGAACACCTGACGGGGCGACCGCTTGTTCCGCCGGTTCGGGCCTACGCTCCCGGGCCGTGGGACGACGGCGTGGGTCCACCCGGCACGGATGGAGCCGCGGCTCTCACCAGCCCCTCGCCGGCCGTCGTTGTCGTGCCGATCGACGAGGCGGCGTCGCCGCTGGCCGCCGATGCCGGGTGGCTGCGCTTTCCGCAGGCCCCTCCGGACGCGGCGATCTCGGGCATCGCGGTCGTCGTCCTGGATCCCGACACCGCCGAGGTGGCAAGGATCCTGCCTTCGCGGTCCCTCCAGGACGGGATCCCTCCGCATGCGCTGGGCATGGCTTTCGCCCAACTGGCTCCCCCAGCCTCTTCCCAACTCGTCCAACAAGACCTGCTCGACCTTGGCCTCGACATCGAGCAGACGGGTTCGCTCACGCACGACGGCGTCTACGAGCAGGCCCCGATCGTGCTCGCGGCGTTCGGGGGGCGTGACGCGACGAACACCTACTCGTCCACGCTGTGGCTTGGAGTCGAGACGGCGACCCCGGAGCCGGCCGTGCTGTGGCGTCCGGTCCCGCCGCAGACGATGGAAGCTCCTGCCGGGCGGGAGGACGCGGTGCTGTTCCTCGCTCCGGACGGCGGTCGCGGGGTCGTCGTGGGTGGCCGGAACGAACAGGGTGTGCAGGCCGGTGTCTGGACGTTCGACTTCGGGACCGGCGCCTGGGAACTGATGGAGACCTTGGGGCTGCGGCTCGGGCAGCTCGCACTGCCCCGGGCGACACAGCTCGGCGACGTGGGATACCTTCTGGACGGCGAAGCTCCTCCTGCGAACGTCCAAGGGGTCGACGGCCTCTGGCGTCTGGACCTGACCTCCGGCGCCGTCGGCGCCGTCGTCGCGCCCGGGATGCCCGGGGACTGGCCGCGGGGTGGAGCGTCCTTGGCCATGCGGCCCGACGGCCGCCTCCTGGT
>JAFGHH010000234.1 GCA_016930215.1 Deltaproteobacteria bacterium | reverse complement strand
GGGTTGCCCTTGAACAGCAGGTGCTCGAAGAGGTGGGCCATCCCGGGGAAGGCCGGCGGGTCGTCGGCGGCGCCGGCATCGACCCAGACCTGCAGGGCGACGACCGGCGCCAGGCGCATCGGGCGGACCACGACGGCCAGTCCGTTGTCGAGTCGTTCGAGGCTTGCGGTCACGGGCACCTCCGGGGGCGGCGGGAGCTCCGGCCCGGGGCCCGGTCCGGGTCGGGGGCCGCAGGCGGCGAGCAGCGCCGCGCACAGGGGCAGGACGACCAGGGCCCGGCGGGCGCCCGGTCGGTCGTGCGGTGCGTCGGGCGGCGGCAACCGATCAGAGCTCCACGTCCTCGGGGCCCCGCGGCAGGATCTTGAACCCGAAGAAGTAGGTCACCACGCCGGTCAGCGAGCGGATGGCCAGGCCGGCCTCGGCGCCCGGGATCTCGTACATCTCGTTGGCGATGCTGGCGCCGCCGGCGGTCGGGGCCTCGCCGTAGCGGTCGTAGCCGCCGGTCAGCGTGAGGTCGGTCAGGCGCACGAGGCACCCCTCCCACGGCTCGGCCTGGCGCAGGTCGGCCAGGTAGGCCTCGGGGATGTCCGTCGGCCCGGGCGGGAACGTCTCGCCGATCTTCTGCACGCTGGCATCGACCAGCTCGGTTTCGGTGCCGTCGCGGTCCATCGGCCGGCCGGAGGCGTCGAGCAGCACGAACTCGTCGAGCGTCGCGGAGACCTCGACGATGTCGCCGGGAGCCAAGCGCACGCGGGCCGGGATCACCACGGGGTCGAAGAGCTGGACGCCGCTCCACGGGCCAGGCACCGGCTCGGCGATCCAGACGCTGCCGACGCTCCCCTCGCCGTCCTCGTCGTAGGTGTCGACGGCGGTGACGATCGCATCGCGAATCAGCACGCGGGCGTCGACGCCGGGGTAGTCGGGGTCGGTGACGGTCTGGAGCTGGATGATCGAGTACTCCAGGCCGGCCGTGCCGCCCGTACGGGTCGGCGGCGGCGGGTCGCAGGCGGCGACGAACAGGAGGGCGACGAGCGGCAGGCAGGGTCTGTGGCTTCGCAACATGGCGCCCGGATGCTAGCACGCCCCGGCGCCGACGGGGAGGGGCTCGGGAGCCTTGCCATCCGGGCCGGGGTTGGGGGATGCTCCGCGGCCGGAGGAAGGAGCGGGAACGATGGCCACGATCGAGATCCGCCGTTCGCACACCCTGTCGCTCGAGGAGTTGCGCAAGAAGGTCGACCAGATCTCCGGATCGCTGGACGCCAAGTACGCCGTGCACGGCCATTGGCAGGGCGACGAGATGGTGTTGGAAGGCAGCGGGATGACCCGCGGCGTCAAGGGCCGGATCAAGCTCGACACCGCCACGGTGCTGGTCGAGCTGGACCTGCCGCTGTTGCTGCGGCCGATGAAGGGGCAGGTCGAGGAATCGATCGCCCGCAAGCTCGACAAGGTGCTGGCGGGAGGGTGACCCGGCGGGCCGAGTCGCGGATCCTCCGGCTCTCCGGCGCCCGCCGCCGTCCGCCCCGTCCTTGACCGCACCTGCCGTTGTGTCTACTGTGGTCACATGGAGCGCGAACGCGAGATCGGATTGCGGGAGCTGAAGGCCAGGCTGAGCGCGGTCGTGGCCGGGGTGCGGCGGGGACGGTCCGTGGTGGTCACCGTGCACGGCCGGCGCGTGGCCCGGGTGGTCCCGGTCCCGGACGCCGAGCGTCCGCTGGAGGAACGGCTGGTCGAGCTGGAGTCAGCCGGGCTGATCGGCCCCGCGGCGCCCGCCGGCAGTCTTCCGCCGCCGTTGCGCGCCGGACCCGCCGGCCTCGCCCAGCGCCTCCTCGCCGAGGATCGAGCGTCGTGAGCCGCCGGGCGTCCCCTCCGCGACTGTTCTACTGGGACGCCTCCGCCCTGGTGTCGGCCGTCATCGCGGACGCGCATTCCGGGGTCGTGCGTCGGGTCGCGGCGGCACGGGACGCGCAGCACTTCGTCTCCTCGCTGGCCGCGGCCGAGGTGCAGGTGGTGCTGGGCAGGCTGGTTCGGGAGGGACAGCTGTCCGCCGAGCTGGCGCGCGAGGCGCAGGCCCGGCTGCGCGCCGGCCCGTGGCGGACGACGAGCGTGCAGCCCGACGAGGCCCGGCTGGGGGAGCTGGCGTTGCGGCATCCGCTCCGCGGTGCCGACCTCTGGCACCTCGGCGCCGCGTTGGCCCTTCGCGAGCTACTGCCCGGGCTGGGGCTGCTCAGTTTCGACGAGCGGCTGCGGGCGGCGGCAGAGGCCGAGGGTCTCGACGTGCCGAACGTCGGCCGGTAGGTCGAGAACCCGCGGCACGACGCGCGAACCTCGTGGCCACCTGGATCCGCCCGCGCCGTCCTCGCCCCCGACGTCCGATGGACGCTCAGCCGGGCACGCCGCGCGCTCGAAGGCCAGTGCCAGTACCGCCCAGCGGCGGCAGAGGCCGACGCCAGCCATCGCCATCCCCGGTCGGCTCCGGCAGGTCGCAGTCCCACAGGCGGTAGGAGTGGGTGGCGTAGTCGACCTCCTGGCTGATGAGCAGTCCGTAGGTGCCGTCCCCGCGGTCGTAGACCAGGGTGCCATCCTCCCGGCCGGGCCAGTCGGTGATGCGGAGCTCGGTTCGGGTGGGAAGGTGCAGTGCCACGATGTCCTGTTCGTCGTCGCTGGTGCTGCAGGTCGGCCACGGTCCCCACCGGTGATCGACGTAGGCCAACCATGGTCCCTCGGCGTCCAGGGCCGGAGCGTGCATCGCGGTGTCCTCGCCACCGACGAGGTAGGTGCACTCGCCGGCGTCGGGCAGGTCGCCGGCGTCGTCGTCGGCCGCCTCGACGTCGCTCGTCTCCATCCCGTCCGGCCCGGTGTCGTCCGGGACGGTGTCTGCGCCGGCGTCAACGCAGCCGCAGTGGCACGTGCCGCCGGCGCAGCTTCCGTAGCAGAGACCCAGGGACCGGCAGTAGGCCTCGCAGGAGGTGCAGTTGCAGGTCGCGTCCGTGGCGGCATCGTCGCTGCCGTTGGACGACGGGCATCCGGAGCAGGCGGCGAGCAGGCACAAGATCGCGGTCACGATGCCGCACCGGACGCGGCTGTGGCGAGTCGCGCCGTCGAATTCCACGCAACGGCTTCACTGCCTGCAGCCTCGTCGCCGCGTCCGTGTCCGGAGGGCCGTGGTACACGTCGGAGGCGAAACCCTCGCAGGCAGGCAGGCGACGCATGCTCCCTCGGTTCTTGCGGGAACCCAGTTCTGCCATCGACAGGGTACGGTCGAGCCGGTGCTGCGTCAGGGCGCGCTTGCCGCCAGGCGCGCTTGCCGCCGCCACGGCAGCCGCGTGGGGCGCTTCCGAATGCCGCCGCGGTCCATGGCCCGACGAGAGTCCCGCAGCCGCACGGCCGCGCGGCTGCGACGGGCGCAAGGACGACCGCGGAGGCCCGAAGATCTGCCGAAACCGCGCGGGCAACGGCCGCGGGTCGTTCCCACGCGCCCGAACCGACCGCATCGAGACCCGGCGGAACGCGCCCGCTCGGCCGAAACCTGGTGATCGGCCCTCGTCGAGGCCCCCGGAACCGCCGAGGAGGTCGTCTCGGCCGTGACGTTCTCGTGCGATTCCGACGAGCTGCCCCGAACGACCGGGGCGGCGAAGAAGAAGAACGACAAACCACGCAACACCTCGGCGGCCGCGCGCGATGGGTTCCGTGCGCGCCGCGGCGCAGTTCGAGAAACAAGGTGGTTCGGATTTGGACATGGGGGGAGAGAAAGGAAGCGAGTCATGAGATTGCCTGTGGAGTCTTCTTCTTCGTGGACCCACATCGTGTGGGCATCGTTCACCTGGGCGTCGCTCGAGGCGTGGTCCCGGTTCGAGGACCTCGACGAGCGAGCCCGCGGCCTCCTGAGCGAGTCGGCCGGCGCCGTGCGCGGAGCGATCGACAACCTGCTCCGCGAGGCGCGCGAGTCGCAGGACAAGGCGCTGTTCGAGCGTCCTGCGGCGCTCGCTCGCCGCGACGCGTGGCTCGCGCTGGGCCACCGGCGTCTTGTCGAGGCGCTGAACCTGGTCGCGTTGAAGGCCGGCGGCGGCTCGAAGGACCATCCGGTCGTCCGGGAGTTCCTCCCGGAGCTTCTCGGCGGGATCGAGCGTGCATCGTACGCCGATCGGCCGCGTCTGGTCGCCGAAGCGGCCGCGCGCCTCGAGGCGACGTCGGCCGGGTTCGCGGACAAGGCGGACCTCGTCGCCCGCCTTCGGGCGGCGGCCGAGGGGACG
>JAFGHH010000233.1 GCA_016930215.1 Deltaproteobacteria bacterium | reverse complement strand
GGCGCGCCAACGCCCGCGCCCCGACGGCCGAACCTACCCTCGCCTGGGAATACGACCTCGGCGCCGCCCTCCGCGCCCAACCCGTCCTCGCACCCGACGGCTCCATCGTCGTCGCCGCCCTCGACGGCACCGTCGCCGCCCTCGGACCCGACGGCGAACGACGCTGGTCGTTCCAGGCCGGCGACCGCGTCTACTCCACACCCTGGATCTCCGACGACGGCCTCGTCGTCTTCGGCGCCGATACCGACTCCCTCTACGCCCTCGGCCGCGACGGCCTCGCGAAGTGGACCATCCTCCCCGCCGACGATACCCTCAAACCCCACCTCCACGACGTCGATACCTCCCCGATCGCCGCTCGCGGCGTCGGCTACGTCGCCGCCGGACTCTATGTCTACGCCTTCGACCTCCGCGGCACCGTCCGCTGGCGCACCGCCACCGGCGGCAAGGTCTTCTCCTCACCCGCTCTCCTCCCCGACGGCACCGTCGTCGTCGGCTCCCAGGACGACAAACTCTGGGCCCTCCGCCCCGCCGGTGCCGTCCGCTGGACCTACGACACCGCCAACGACCTCGACGCCACCCCCGCCGTCGACGAGCTCCGCCGCGTGATCTACGTCGGCGGCGACGACCGCAAGGTCCACGCCGTCGGCTTCGACGGCCATGCCGTCTGGAAAACCGACGTCGGCGGCTTCGTCCGCTCCGGCATCGCCATCGATCTCGAAGGACGCCTCTACGTCACCACCTTCGGACCCACCGCACGCCTCGCCGCCCTCGACCCCGACGGCGGCTGGGTCCGCTGGACCGTCGATGCCGGCACCGGTCCCACCGCCGAGTTCGGCATCCGCTCCGCACCCGTCGTCGACCCCGACGGCGTCGTCCTCTTCGGAGCACCCGGCGGCTTCGTCCGCGCCGTCTCCCCCGACGGCAAGACCCTCTGGACCTTCCACGCACCCGACGACGTCGATTCCGGACCCGTCCTCGCCGACGACGGCACCATCTACTTCGGCTGCGACGACGGCTTCCTCCGCGCCCTCCTCCCCCTCTCCTAGAGGTGTCCTGTGCCATCGACTTCTTGGGCCGCGTTCTCGGCGCTTTCGTGGAGGCCTCGACGGCTGGATCGCCTCGTCCGGGCCGCGGGCGGTAGTCGTGGATGACGGCGTCGGGTGTCGTCGCGGATCGGGTGGCGGCGTCCAGGCACAGGTCGGCGTCCGGCGCCACGGTCGTCGAGCGCGACACCGCGGCGCGCGAGGGCGCGCCGCAGCTCACGCCGCGGGCCGCAGGTGGATGACCGGAAGATGGGGTCGGCCCTCGTGGTGACCGATCACCAGACGCAGGACGGTCCCCTTCTTCCGACGCAGCCGCTCCCGACGACGCACCGGGTGGCCCCGGGCAGTCGCCTGCCCGGGGCTCCCACAGATCCGGACATGCGCGACTGGCGCATCTTGTGTGGTGCACCACATAGATGCGGGAAAGCTCCTCGTCCGGATCTGGTGGGGGCCCCGGGGTGGCAACGCCCCGGGGCTACCCGACAACAGGCGGTCACGGATGCGGAGGCGAGGGCGGAGGGCCGAGCGCTGGTAGATGGCCAGTTGCTGCCGGGCGACGAGTAGCTCGATCTCGAGATCGGTGGAGTCCGGGCGGACCCGGGACCTGAGGAGCCGGAGCAGAAGCGCGAGGATGAACCGCATGGCCGGCGGACCGTAGGCGGGCGGGCCGGGCGAAGCAAGGCGCGCGCAGCCCGGCCGAGAAGTGCCATGGTTGCGGCGTGTACGGGGATTCCGGGACGGACAGTAGCCTGGACACCGGGGCTTGCGGTTTCGAACGCTCAGGCGCGGCCGTGTCCTTTGCCTTCCGCCGTTGACGCGGACGGGGGCGACTCGTAGGATCAAGTCGGCAAAGAGGAGATGGTCGATGGGAACAAACAGCAACTGCAACCCGGTGGTCCCGAGCCCGGAGCTGCTGCGGAAGATCCGCGATCTCCCTGCGGAGCGCATGGCCGAGCTGGAGGACTTTGTCGATTTCCTGCGCCTGCGTGCCGCCGATCGGGACCTGACCACGGCCGCCGCCAGGATGAGCGAGGACGCGCTGCGAAACGTGTGGGACAACCCGGAAGACGCCGACTATGACCAGCTGTGAATTCGGCGACGCCATCCTGGTCCCGTTCCCCTTCACGGATCAGACGGCGACGAAGAAGCGCCCGGCGGTGGTCGTCAGTTCGGCGGCCTACCACCGCGACCGGCCGGACGTGATCCTGATGGCGGTGACCAGCCAGCCGGCGTCAGGCTCGCGGGTCGGAGAGGTGGTCGTGGCGCGTTGGCGGGAAGCCGGCCTGCTCAAGCCGTCGGTGATCAAGCCGCTGGTGGCGACCGCGGAACGCGGGCTGCTGATCCGGAAACTCGGTCGCCTGGCCGACGAGGATCTCGAACTCCTCCGCGGTGCGCTGCGTGTGGTTCTCGGAGAATGAGGCGGGCCCGCGCTGGCGCGGCCGACGGAGGGCGCGGACCTTCGGCACCCGGTCTCGCACTCCTCGCCGAATTGCAACCCGCGGTCCGTGATGATGTACCTCGGAGCACGGCCGGCCGTCCTCCTTCCGGCGTCGAGCACATGGAGCACCTCGGCCGCCGTCGG
>JAFGHH010000232.1 GCA_016930215.1 Deltaproteobacteria bacterium | reverse complement strand
CCGGAACCTCGGCCCGCGACGCCCCGGGCACCTCCGCTCGTGCCTGCTCCAGCAACCGGCGCGCCTCCTCGTCGCCCGGATCGACCCGCAGCGCCTGCTCCAGCTCGGGGATCGCCGCCGCCCAGCGGCCGGCACGGACGAGATAGCGACCCCAGTAGCGGTAGCGGCGCGGCGTGTTCGGGTCGCTGCGCCGCGCCGTCGCCCGGCGCTCCTCCGCCTCGGCCTCGCGCCCGACGGCGTCCAGGACCCGCGCGCAGCTCTCGTGCGCCTCGCGGAACTCGGGGTGGATCTCCGTCGCGCGCTCGTAGTGCGCCAGCGCCTCGTCCAGCCGACCCCGCCGCTCGGCCACCCGGCCCAGAGCGTGCTCGCTCAGCTCGTGGGCGGGGTCGATCCGCAGCCCCTCCGCGAACCGGGCCGTCGCGCCGTCGAGGTCGCCGAGGCGCTCGAGCCCCACGCCCCAGAAGTAGTGGCTGGTCTGCGGCTTCGCATCGACGGCGACGTGCGCGGACCAGAAGGCGACCAGCTCCTCCGGGGCCGCGTGCCGCTCCATCAGGCCGCCCAGGAGGTAGGCGGTGCCCTCGTCATGCGGCTCGAGCCGCAGCGCCTCCTGCAGCGCCGCGATCGCCTCGCCCCAGCGGCCCGCCGCGCGCAGCTCGCGGCTCCGGACCCGCAGCTCGTCCGCCCGCGGCGCCCCCTCCCGGGCCTCCGCGTCCGGGAGCGCCTCGCTCAGCGCCTGCCGTGCCTCTGCCAGCTTGCCCCGCACGTCCGGATCGTCCGCCCGCTGCGGGTCGCGCAGCATCGTCTCGTACAGCCGCACCACCGCCTGCCGCCCGCGCCGACTGTCCGGCTTGAGCTCGAGCACCCGCCGCATGACCCGCTCGGCCGCGGCGAACTCGCCCCGCGCCAGATGCAGGTCGCCCAGCGTGCGCAGCGCCCCGACGACCGCGGCCGGCGCGAGCTCCACCGCCCGTTCGAAGGCGTCCATCGCCCGGTCCGTGTCGCCGGTCTCCAGCAGCATCGCGCCGAGGTTGTTCCAGGCCACGGCGAGGCCGCGCGTGCGCAGCGCCTCGAGCCACCCGGGACGGACGAAGCAGAGCGCCAGGCCGACGCCGAGCGCCGCGACCGCCCACCAGGCCTGGCGCCGCCGTGCGGCGAACGCGCGCCCGAGCCACAGCACCCCGCCCGCCGCGGGCACCGCCAGCAGCGGCACGAGCGGCAGGCGGAAGCGCGCCACGACGAAGAACGTCGCCGGCACGACGGCGTAGACCAGCACCACGCAGAGCAGCACGCGGATCCGGCGCGAGCGCCACAGGACGACCGTGCCCAGGACGGCGAACGGCCAGAGCAGGCCGAACCCGGGCAGCGGCAGGCGGAGCACCGGCGAGTACTCGGCCACCAGCTCCAGGTTGTCGTTGTCCGGCACCTCGAACTGGTGCACCAGCAGGTGCAGCTTGCGGAGCGTGCGCCGCACGGTCGCGCCCGGCGCCGCCGCCATCTCGCTCACCGCCTCGCGCAACCAGAAGTCGGACACCTCGCCGGGGCGCAGGGCCGGGTTGCCCGTCCGCCGCACGGCCTCGGCCCGGAAGTCGGCCTCCTCGTAGCGCGGGTCGGCCCGCGCGAACGAGACCCCGCCGTACGTGCCGGTCTCGTTGCCCCGGTGCTGGCCGAGGTAGAGGTTCTGGCCGGCGTTGGCCGTCGTCGGCACGAACTCCCCGCCGACAATCGCGTTGCGCACGGTCGCGAGGCCGATCACGGCGAGCGCCCCGGCGGCGAACAGCGCGGCCCGCTGCCGGAGGACCCGCGGCGGAACGACGCGCGCCGGCGGCCGGTCGTCCGCCCCGGCCGGCAGCTCGTCGCGGCGGCCCAGCAGCAGCAGCGCCGCGAGTCCCGCCGGGATCAGCGGCAGCAGGCCGCCGCGGGCCAGGCAGGCCAGCCCGAGCGCCACGCCCGAGCCGAGCAGGGCCGCGGGTCGCAGGGTCAGGAAACGCTCCACCGCGAGCGTCAACAGGAAGGCGGCCAGCATCGCCTTCTCCGCGAGGCCGACCTGGTAGACCGCGGGCAGGAACAGCACGAACAGCAGCGCCGCGAGGTTGCCGGCGGCGACCGAACCGAGCGTCCGGCGGCCGAGCCGCGCCGTCAGGCCGGCCGTGGCCAGGAACAACACCACCTGCAGGACCCGAACGGCCGTCAGGCTCGGTCCGAAGACCGTGTACGCCGCCGCGAGGAAGTAGGCGTACAGCGGGTCGACGAACCACACCCCCTCGCCCCAGAACCCGCCCGACCGGATGCGCTCGGCCCACTCGTGGTAGTAGGCGTGGTCGAGCTGCAGCTGGCCCCAGAACGGGCTGCCCGCCAGGAACGCCAGGTGCAGCCCGCAGAGCAGGGCGCCGAGGCCCAGCACCGCGGGCAGGCACCACCGCGAGGCGAAGAAGCCGGCCACGCGTCCGGCCGCCGACCGGTACGGCCGCAGCCAACGCGGCCCCCCGCCTTCCCCGGTGGTCTCCGGCGCCGGAGGCGTCGCCGGCGGCTCGTCGGTCCGTGGCTGCATCCGCGTCACGCTCGAACCGCTTACCATCGGGGCCGTCGGCAGTCCAACACGTCGGGACGGCCGTTCGCGTCGGGGGCGACCCGGCGGGGTTCCACCGCGCGAGGCCCTGTCGCATAATCCGCAAGCATGTCGGCAGCCGGTGGGCCGGAGTCGCTCGCGGAAGGAGACGCCGATCGGTGTCCGCCGGCGGGCCCCGCCGCGGAGTCGGACCTCCCCGGGGCCGGCTCCGGCGCGGCGAAGCCGGCGTCGCCCCGGTGGACGCCGTTCCGGCAGCACCTGGCGGCCGTCGTCCTGCTCGCCGGCCTGACCGCGGTCGCCTACGGCAACGCCCGGCCCGACGCGGTGGTTCACGACGACCGGTTCTTCTTTCCGTACAACCGGAGTCTCGGTTGGGACGACGTGCTGCGTTCGTTCCAGCAGGACACCTGGGCCGACTCGGGCGTGGCCTCCGGCGTCTACCGGCCGCTGCTGCTCGCCTCGATCGCCCTCGACCACGCGCTGTACGGCAGCCAGCCCGCCGGCTACCACACGACCAACGTCGTGCTGCACGGCGCCGCGACGGTTCTGCTCTACCTGCTGCTTCACGCCCTGCTCGCGGCCGGAGGCCGGGACGAGCGGACCGTCCGCGAGCGGGCGGCCGTCGTCGCGGCCGCGTGTGCCGCCGCGGCGGTGTTCTGCGTGCACCCGATCCACACCGAGGCGGTGAACTCGATCTTCAACCGCTCGGAGCTGTTGGCCACGCTCTGCGTCGTCTCCGCGCTGTGGGTGCTCCTGCGCTGGTCCCGGTCGCGGCCCCTTGCGGCCTGGGGTGCGGTGTCGGCGATCTACCTCGCGGGCCTGCTGTGCCGCGAAAGCGCCGCTACCCTGCCGCTGCTGGCCGTCCTCGTGCTCTGGCTGTGCGGCCCGGCGGGAACGCGGCGCGAGCGGCTGCGCGGCCTGGCGCCCGTGCTGATGCTTGCCGTCCCCCTGCTGCTCTACCTGCTGTTGCGCGCCAACGCGCTCGGCGGTGCACCGTCTGCCGCCGCGGGCGCGGCGGCGGGCGCCTGGGGCGACCGCCTGGCCCAGACGGCGACGATGATGCTCGAGTCCCTGCGCATGCTTGTCTGGCCCCATCCCCTGCGCGCGACCTACCAGGACTTCGTTCCGTCGAACGTCGCCCTCGCCGTCGCGGTCCATCTCGCCCTCGCCGGCGCCTTCATCTGGGGCCTGCGGCGTCGCCGTCCGGCCGTCGCGGCGGGGCTCGGCTTCTTCTACCTGGCCCTGCTGCCGTCCACGCGCCTGTTCACCGACCCGTCGATCTCCGTCGCGGTGGCCGAGCGCTACGTCTATCTGCCCTCGGTGGGCCTCGCGCTGCCCCTCGCCGTCGGCTTTCTCGCGCTCGCCCGTCGGACGTACTGGGACGCCGCCGCCGCGGTCGGCCTGGTCGCCTGCGTGGCGCTCGTCCCGGCGACGCGGGATCGCAACGCCGACTGGCACGGCGACGTGGCCCTGTCCGAGGCGGAGTGGGCGAACGCACCCGGTGCGGATGCGCTCCGCCTGCTGACCTCGGCCCTGACCGAGGCCGGGCGGTCCGAGCGGGCCGCAGCCCTGTGCGACGAACGGCTCGACGCGTACTCCGGCCACGCCAAGCTCGCCAATCACTGCGGCACGGCCTACGCGACCGTCGGGCGCGAGGCGGACGCCGAGCGGGCGTACCGCAAGGCGCTGGCCGCGGGCGGCATCGATGCGGTGGCCCACGCCAACCTGGGCCGCCTGCACCTGCGGACCGGTCGCTGGGGCGACGCCCAGCTCGCGCTGCGGCAGGCCGTGCAGGCGGAGAACGACCCGGCGCGCCGGCGCTTCCGCCAGGGCCAACTCCTGCTGTGGCTCTACCCCGGGGACCCGGAGCGGCTCGCCGAAGCCCAGGCGGAGCTCGAGGCGGCCCTGCGGATGCAGCCGGGCTCGCGCCCCTATCGCGAGTGGCTGCGACGGGCGCGCGAGGCGCGCGGCCTGCCGGCCGACCCGTGACGCTCGACGCGCGCAGCCGCGGCGCTTCCTCGCAGTTGCCCCTTGCCTTTCCCGCGGCCGGACGGCGAAAATGACCCGCCGCTCGGCCGCAACGACGATGAAGCCGGGCGGCGGCGGGGACTGAAAGGGGCTCGGACGATGACTCGACGCTTCTCGACCTGCGCAATCGCCTGCCTCGTCTCGCTGGCGCTCGGCGCCGGCTGCGGCGGAACGGAGGACACGCCGGACGACGGCGCCGCGGACGACCTGGGCGACATCGATGTCCCGGAGCCCGACGCGGACGTCGGGGCCGACGGCGACGCCGACCCGGAGACGGACGCGGACGGCGGCGAGGGCGAGACGGACGCCGACGTTCCCCCGACCTGCGGCGACGGCGTGACCGACACCGGCGAGGAGTGCGACGACGGCGCGGACAACTCCGACACCGCGCCCGACGCCTGCCGCTCCGACTGCACGCTGGCGCACTGCGGCGACGGCGTGACCGACACCGGCGAGGAGTGCGACGACGGCGCGGGCAACTCCGACACCGCGCCCGACGCCTGCCGCACGAGCTGCGAGCCGGCGGCCTGCGGCGACGGGGTCGTCGACACCGGCGAACAGTGCGACGACGGCAACCTGACCTCGGGCGACGGCTGCGAGCCGGCCTGCAGCTTCACCTGCCGCGAGGACGCGGAGTGCGCGGACACCGACCAGTGCACCGTCGACCGCTGCCTGCCCGGCGGCACCGGCCGCCTGTGTTCGAACGAGATCGACGTCGGCGCGGCCTGCGACGACGGCAACGGCTGCACCGCGGGCGAGACCTGCGACGCCGCCGGCGTCTGCGGCGGCGGGACGGCCACCTGCATGTGCACGACGACGGCGGAGTGCGTCGCGTACGAGGACGGCGACCTGTGCAACGGGACCCTGGTCTGCGCCTCGTCCACGCATACCTGCGAGGTCGACCCGGCGACCGTCGTCACGTGCGATCCGGGCGGCGACACCGCGTGCTCGGTGAACACCTGCGCGCCGGCGACCGGGAGCTGCGCGATGACCGCCGTCCACGAGGGCGCCGTGTGCGACGACGGCCTGTTCTGCACGTTGAGCAGCACCTGCGTCGGCGGCACCTGCGCGGGAACCGGGACCCCTTGCGTTCCGGGCGGTTGCGTGGCCGGGTGCGACGAGTCGGAGGACCGCTGCCTGCCGGTCGCCGCGGGAACGGAGTGCCGGGCCGCGGTCGCGCCCTGCGACGCGCAGGAGGCGTGCGACGGGACCAGCGCGGATTGCCCGACCGACCTGCTGCGGCCGGCAGGATACGTGTGCCGCACCGCAGGCCCCGGCGGCTGCGACGTGCCGGAAACCTGCTCCGGCTCGTCCGCCGTCTGCCCGTCGGACGGCTACGCCGCGACGACGACCGTCTGCCGGGCGCTGGCAGGCCTGTGCGACGTCGCCGAATACTGCCCGGGAACCGGTCCGGATTGTCCGGCCAACGCCTTCGCTACGACGACGACCGTCTGCCGGGCGGACGGCGGCGCCTGCGACATCGCGGAGTCCTGCAGCGGTACGAGCGCGGGTTGTCCGGCCGACGCCAGGGAGCCGACGACGACGGTCTGCCGGACGTCGGGAGGTCTGTGCGACGTCGCGGAGTCCTGCGACGGGACCTCGAACGGCTGCCCGGCCGACGCCTTCGCTACGACGACGACCGTCTGCCGGGTGGACGGCGGCGCCTGCGACGTCGCCGAATACTGCAGCGGGACCAGCACGGCCTGCCCGGCCGATGCCAGGGAGCCGACGACGACGGTCTGCCGGACCTCGGCAGGCCTGTGCGACATCGCCGAGTCGTGCGACGGGACCTCGAACGGCTGTCCGGCCGACGCCTTCGCGCCGACGACGACCGTCTGCCGGGCGGACGGCGGCGCCTGCGACATCGCCGAATACTGCAGCGGCACCAGCGCGGCCTGTCCGGCCGACGCCAAGGCGCCGACGACGACCGTCTGCCGGACGACCAGCGGCAATTGCGATGTTGCGGAGACGTGCAGCGGCACCTCGAACTCCTGCCCGGCCGACGCCTTCCAGCCCAGCACCATCGTCTGCCGGGCGGCGCTCCACCCAACCTGCGATCTCCCCGAGCATTGCACCGGCCTGACAGAGATGTGCCCCTGGGACGCAGTCGCGGGGACGAACGTCGAATGCGGTTCGGCAATGAGCCCCTGCGACGAGGCGGAGTTCTGCGACGGATCCGGCGCCTGTCCGCCCCTCATGTTGCAGCCGAAGCCCGACGGCACCCCCTGCCCCGGCGGCGTCTGCTGCAGCGGCGTGTGCCAGCCAAGCGGGTCGTGCTGACACGATGCCGGAGCCGGTGAGCGCCCGAACCGACCGGGCCTCGGAACACCACGCTCCACCGTCGGACTCGCCGACCTCCCGCTGGGCGGTGCGGCTCGGGCCGCCGTTCCTTCTCGCCGTACTCGTGGCGCTGGCCTTCGGCAACGCCGTCGTCGATTCGTTCGCGTACGACGACGAGGCGTTCGTGCCGATTCCCCACCCGCCGGGGGAATCGGGGTGGGAGACGACCGGCCGCCTGTTCCGGGAGGACGTGTGGGCGGCGATGCGCCACCACAACACCGCCTACCGTCCGCTCAGCATGGCCACGCTGGTGCTCGACGATCGGCTGTGGGGCGGCGACCGGCGCGGTTTCCACCTGACGAGCGTGCTGCTGCACCTGCTCGCGACGCTCGCGCTCTACTACCTGCTGCTGGGCCTGCTCCGGGCGCGGCCGCCGCCCACCACGGCCGGCGAGGCCGCGCGCGGTTCGTCCTCCACCTGGGTTCCCGCGTTGGTCGCGGCGGCGATGTTCGCCGTCCATCCGATCCACACCGAAGCGGTGGACTCGGTGTTCAACCGCGCCGAGCTGCTGGCGACGCTCGCCGTCCTCTGCTCCCTCCTGCTGGTCTGGTACCTCGAGCCCCGGCGTCGCGGCCTGTGTTGGGCGCTGGTCGCCGTGCTCTACCTGGCGGCGCTGTTCTTCAAGGAAAGCGCGGCGACGCTGCCGCTGCTGGCCTGTCTGCTCCTGCTGTTCTTCCGAGCCGGGCCGACCGCCGGAGCGACGCTCCGGCGTTGCCTGCCCGCCGTCGCGGTGTGCGCCGTCCTCGGGCTCTACTTCGTCCTGCGCCACCTGTTGTTCACGCGCGCCGTCGAGCCGCTGCCCCCGGCCGGCACCCTCGGCGAAGGACTGGCGCTGACCTTGACGGGGCTGCGCGACAACCTGCTGCTGATCCTCTGGCCTCACCCGTTGCGGGCCGTGCGTACCGACTACGTCGCCGAGGCGGTGCCGCTGGCGGCGGTGCTGGCGGCGGCGCTCGTCGCGCTCGTCGTCGTCGCGCGCCGTCGGGCCCGGGGCCTGGCCTTCGGGCTCGCCTTCTTCCTCGTCGCCCTGCTCCCCGTCACGCGGCTCATCACCCGGCTGGTGCATGCCCAGCCGATGGCCGAGCGTTACCTCTACCTGCCCTCGGTCGGCCTGGCCGTCGCGCTCGCCTTCGGGGTGCGTTGGCTGTGGGGGCGCGTCCCGCGGCTCCCCGTCGTTGCGGCCGCGGTCGTCCTGGTGGGCGTGCTGACCCCGCTGACCCGCGCCCGGAACGCGGAGTGGCACGACAGCGCGACGCTGTTCCGCGCCGAGGTGGCCGCCGGGCCCGCCAACGGCGACGCCCTGTTCCTGTGCGGCTGGCATGGCCAAGAGACCGGAGGTGAGCCGATGTAATGGCAAATCCTGACCTGGGGCCCT
>JAFGHH010000231.1 GCA_016930215.1 Deltaproteobacteria bacterium | reverse complement strand
TCCGAGGAGCTGCCGCAGGACCACGACACGCGCTACGTGCAGAAGGGGACGCTGTTCGACCACGTGGCGTGGCAGGTCCGGCTGGCGGAGTTCACGCCGCCGGAGGAGCAGCTCGCGCTGCTGGTCCTGGGAAACCTCGACCGCGACGGCTACTTCCGCGAACCGTCGCTCGAGGACCTGGCGGAGGAGGTGGGGCTGGAGCTGGACGAGGCGGAGGAGGTGTTGCGGGAGGTCCAGCGGATGGACCCGCTGGGGGTGGCGGCGCGCGACCTGCGCGAGTGCCTGTTGGCGCAGGCGGAGGTGATGAACCTCGAGCCGCCGCTGGTGCAGATGATCGACCGGCATCTGCCGGACATCGAGAAGCGCAACTTCGCGGCGGTGGCCCGGGCGGTGGGTCTGGACGTCGAGGACGTCTACGCGGCCGCCGAGATGATCGCGACGCTGGAGCCGCGCCCCGCGCGCAACTTCGTGGGCGAGGAGGCGCAGTATGTGATCCCGGACGTCGAGGTGCGGCGCGGGGCGGACGGCGAGTGGCAGGCGGTGGTCAGCGACGACGGCCTGCCGCGGCTGCGCATCGCCCGCTACTACCGCGACGTGATCAACCGCGACCCCTCGGCCCGCGAGTACGTCCGCGGCAAGGTCCGCTCCGCCCAGTGGCTGATCCGCTCGATCAACCAGCGCCAGCAGACGCTGCTGCGGGTCTCCGAGCGCATCGTCGACCGGCAGCGCGACTTCTTCGACCAGGGCGTCGGCGAGCTCAAGCCGATGATCCTCAAGGACATCGCCGACGACCTGGGAATGCACGAGTCGACGATCGGCCGGGTGACGACCAACAAGTACATGCAGACGCCGCACGGCATCTTCGAGCTGAAGTACTTCTTCAACTCCCGCATCCGCCGGCTGGAGGAGGACGACATCGCCTCCGAGGCGGTGCGCAGCGAGATCAAGACCATCATCCAGGCCGAGGACCCGCAGCAGCCGTTCTCCGACCAGCAGATCGTCAAGTTGCTGGCCGACAAGGGCATCGTCATCGCCCGGCGCACCGTCGCCAAGTACCGCGAGAGCATGGGGCTGCTCAGCTCGTCGCGCAGAAAGCGGTTCTATTGACCCGCAGCCCGACGATTCCGGCCCCGCGCCCCGCCGCGTCCCGTCGCGGCGGCGCCGGGGTGTGCCGCGGGCCCGCCGGCCCGCGAAGGAGGTGGAGTCGATGAGGATCTCGATCACGTTCCGGCACCTGGAGGCCACCGATGCGATCAAGGACTACGTCAACGACAAGGTCGGTCGCATCCAGCGCTACCTGACCGGCCCGGCCGACGCCCAGGTCGTGCTCTCGACCGAACGGCATCTCCAGGGCTGCGACGTGACGATCTCGGGGGGCGGCAAGACCTTCAAGTCCAGCGAGATGTCGGACGACATGTACGCGTCCGTCGACCGGGCGGTGGACCGCATCGAGCGGCAGGTGCAGAAGAAGAAGGCGCGGACCACGTAGGCGAGCGAACGGATGACCCGACTGGCCGCCCTGCTCGATCCCTCGAGGATCGCGGTGCTCGACCGTCTCCCCGACGGTCGCCCCGGTCTCCTGCGGCTGCTCGCGGAGCGGCTGGCCGACGCGCACGCGATCCCGGGGCTCGACGCCCCGGCGATCATCGAGGCGCTGGCGACGCGCGAGCAGCTGGCGACGACCGCGGTGGGGGAGGGGCTGGCGTTCCCGCACGCCAAGCTCCCCGGCCTCCCTGCGGCCCGCGCCTCCGTCGTGCTGCTCCCCGCTCCGGGCCTCGACCTGGGCGCCGCCGACGGCCTCCCGGTCCGCCTCGTCGTCGCGCTCATCGTGCCCCCCGACTCGATCGGCGAGCATCTCAAGCTCCTCGGCGCTTTCTCCCGCCGGCTGCGCGACCCGACGGCCCGCCAGGCGCTGCTCGGCTGCATCGATGGCGTGGAGCTGCTGCGGCGATTGGGGGACATCGATGTCCTGCCCCGCTGACGCCCCGCTCGACGTCCGCATCGTCACCGGCCTCTCCGGCTCCGGCAAGTCCACCGCCCTGCGCGTGCTCGAGGACCTCGGCTGGTTCTGCGTCGACAACCTGCCGACCGTGCTGGCCGGCGAGCTGGTGCGGATCTGTTCCGAGCGTTCCGACGTGCGCCGGGTCGGGCTGGGCATCGATGCGCGCGAGCAGGGGTTCATCGCCGGCTTCCCGGCCGCCGTGCGGGCGCTGCGCGCCGCGGGCCACGCCGTCGAGATCCTGTTTCTCGACGCCCGGGACGAGGCGCTGCTGCGGCGGTTCAGCTCCACCCGCCGCCCGCACCCGCTGTCGCCCGACGGCGACGTCCTCGAGGGCGTGCGCCGCGAGCGCACGGCGCTGGGGCCGATCCGCGCCCTGGCCGACCGCGTGCTCGACACCTCGGACCTCACCGTCCACGAGCTGCGACGCCGGATCCTCGACCACCTGACGCAGGGCGTCGCCGCCGAGCAGCGGCTCGTGGTGCGGGTCCTGTCGTTCGGCTACAAGTTCGGCGTTCCGGTCGACGCCGACGTGGTGCTCGACGCCCGCTTCCTGGCCAACCCGTACTTCGTGGACGAGCTGCGCGAGCGGCCGGGGACCGATCCGCAGGTCGCGGCCTACGTGCTGTCCACCGAGGAGGCCGGCTGGTTCCTCGACCGGCTGGCCGAGCTGTTCGCGCGGTTGTGGCCGCACTACCTGCGCGACGGCCGGACCTACTTGACGATCGCCATCGGCTGCACCGGCGGTCGTCACCGCTCGGTGGCGCTGGCCGAGGCGCTCGCCTCGCGCCTGCCCGCGACCTCGGTCGAGGTGCGGCACCGCGACGTCGAGCGGGGCGGGGCGGAGGGCGGCGGATGAGCGACGGGCGGATGCCGCGCGAGGTCCGCGGGGCGCCGGGCGGCGCGGCGGTGGAGCGCACCGCCGCCGTCGGGTTCGACTCCGGACTGCACGTGCGCGCCGCCTCGGCCTTCGCCCGGGCCGCCCGCCGCTATCGCGCGGCGATCACCGTCCGCGCCGGCGACGCGACCGCCGACGGCAAGAGCGTGGTGGAGCTGCTGACGCTGGCCGCCGCCCGGGGCAGTCGGCTGCGTATCGTTGCCGAGGGGCCCGACGCGGCCTGCGCGGCGGACGAGCTCGCCGGACTGCTCGCGGCCGGCTTCGAGGAGGACGTGCCGTGACCGAGCGGCGCGGCGGCATCCCCGCCAGCCCCGGCATCGCCCTCGGGCCCGCGCACCTCGTCGAGCGGCGCCCGCTCGCCGTCTCCCGCCGGCCGCTCGAGGCCGGCGCCGACGCCGTGGAGGCCGAGGTCGAGCGGCTGCGGGAGGCGATCGTCCGGGGCCGCGAGCAGGTCGCGCGCGTGCGGGACCGCGTGCGGGACGCGCGCCATCCGCCCGAGCTGGCGCAGATGATGGAGGCCCATCTGCAGCTGCTCGAGGACGAGGCGTTGGAGCGGGCGACCGAGCGGGCGGTGCGCGAGGAGCGCGTCAACGCCGAGTGGGCGGTGCGCCAGGTTGCCGAATCGATCCGCGCGGCGCTCGAGGCGAGCGGCGACGAGTTCTTCCGCGAGCGCCGGGACGACGTGTTGTTCGCGGCCGATCGCATCGTGCGCAACCTCGCCGGCCTGCAGCCCGACCCCGCCGCCGACCTCCCGGCCGGGGCGGTCGTCGTGGCCCACGAGCTGTCGCCGGTCGACATGAGCCACCTGGTGCACGGCGCGGTCGCCGCCGTGGTCACCGAGACCGGCTCGCGCACCTCCCACACCGCGATCCTCGCCCGCGCCCTCGGCCTGCCCGCCGTCGTCGGCGTCGAGGATCTCGTGGGCAGCGTCGCGGAGGGGGCGACGGTGGCGGTGGACGGCGGGCGCGGCGAGGTGGTCGTGGCGCCGCCGGCCGGCGAGATGGCGGCGTTCCGCGACCGCGCCCGGCGCCTCGGCGAGCTGCAGCGGGCGCTCCGCGACGAAGGGGAGCGACCGGCCGAAACGCGCGACGGGTGCCGCATTGCTCTCTGGGCCAACATCGAGTTTCCCGACGAGGTGGACAGCGCGCTGGGCGGCGGCGCCGAGGGGATCGGC
Source organism: Deltaproteobacteria bacterium (assembly GCA_016930215.1). Taxonomy (GTDB): domain Bacteria; phylum Myxococcota_A; class Polyangia; order DRWM01; family JAAZOP01; genus JAAZOP01. The sequence goes on along the minus strand of JAFGHH010000231.1, from coordinate 2,825 downwards.
CTGTACCGCACCGAGTTCCTCTACGTCGGCCGCCCCCAGCCGCCCTCCGAGGAGGAGCAGCTGCGGGTCTACGAGCGGGTGGCGTCGCGGATGGCGCCGCGCCCCGTCACGCTCCGGACCTTCGACCTCGGCGGCGACAAGTTCGCCACCCGGCCGCAGGTCGCCGGCGAGCTCAACCCCGCGCTCGGATTGCGCGCCCTGCGCCTCGGGCTCCGCGAGCGGGACGTGTTCCGCGCCCAGCTCCGCGCCATGCTGCGCGCCGCCGTCTCCGGCAACGTCGCCGTCATGTTCCCGATGGTCTGCGGCGTCGGCGACTTCCGCGAGGCGCTCGACGTCGTCGCCGAGGCCAAGGATGGCCTGCGGCACGACGGCCTGCCGTTCCGCGAGGACCTCCCGGTCGGCTGCATGCTCGAGGTCCCCTCCGCCGTCGTCGTCGCCGACCTGCTCGCCCGCTACGCCGCCTTCTTCTCCATCGGCACCAACGACCTGGTGCAGTACGCCCTGGCGATCGACCGCGGCAACGAGCGCGTCGCGCACCTGTACCAGCCGTTCCACCCGGCCGTCCTGCGCCTGATGCGCCAGGCGGTCCGGGCCGGCCGGGACGCCGGGCTGCCGGTCTCGATGTGCGGTGCGATGGCCGAGGATCCCCTCGCCCTTCCGCTCCTCGTCGGCCTCGACATCGACCGGATCTCCGTCGCTCCCGCCTCCGTTCCCCTGGTCAAGGCCGTCGTCCGCTCGATCCACCGCGATGCCGCCCGACGCCTCGTCGATGAGGCGCTCGAGGCGCGCACGGCGGAAGAGGTGGCGGAGATCTTCCACGGCCACGCCCGTCGCGCCTACCCGGACCTCGTGCCGGAACGGCTGTCGTGAGCCTGCTCCGCGCCGGAGCGTGACCCCCGCGCGACGACTGCGCGGCGGGTGCGGGCGGCCGCGGCGGGTCCCGAAGGCGTGCGAATTCGCACATTCCCCTGCGTTTTCCCGGCGTTGAATCTTGCGGTCGGGGCGGGGGCGCATAGAATGCAAGACGGTCGGCTCCGTCTCAGAGCCGACGGCGTCGGTTGTCGATGACGAAACGATGACGCGGACGACGGGGTGGAAGGAGGATTCGACATGTTTCGCTACGTCCTTCGGTCGTTGATTCCGGGTCTGCTGATCGTCGGCGCAGCGGTGGCGGTGGCGCAGCAGACGCCGGACGTGGGCCAGATCGTCCGGCAGATGGAGGCCAGCGAGTTCCCGTACGACGACATCTCGTACAAGATGACGCTCAAGCTGATCGAAGGCGGAACGACGACGCGAACCATCGAGATGCAGGTCTACGCCAAGGGCGACGACAAGCTGCTGGTCCGGGTCACGGCGCCCGGCGAGTTGGCGGGGATGGGCATTCTCCAGCTCGGGCCGCGCGCGATGTACATCTACAATCCGGAGGATCGTGCGGTGCGGTTGGTGGCGGCGTCCGCCCAGGCCCAGGGGTTGGCCGGCACCGACTACGCGGCCGCCGACGCCTCGCTCGTCGGCATCTCCGACGGCTGGACCTCCACGCTGCTCGAGACCACCGCCGAAACCTACAAGATCCAGCTCATTCCCACCAGCGGCGACGTCTCGCCGTACTCCAAGATGATCGTCTGGTGCGACCGCGCGCGGATGTACGGGACCAAGATCGAGTACTACATGGACGGCGAGCTGGCCAAGACGATGGAGCGCGGCGAGTTCGTCCAGGCCGACGGCTACGACGGGCTCAGCCGGGTCAAGATCACCAACAACCGCGTCGATCGCATCACCGAGGTGCGGATCTCCGACTTCCAGGTCAACACCGGGCTCGGAGACCGCATGTTCACCAAGCGCTCGCTGATGCTCGGCGAGTAGCCGCGTCCGTTCCCAGCCTCTTGGAGCCTTCCGGTGTGAGTTCGTCCGTTCCGCGTCCGTGGGCCGAGCGGCTTCCCGCCGCGGTTGACCCCGGCCCTGCCTGCGTGGCAGTTTCCGCGACCGAGAGGACGCGGCGATCCACGAACTGTTCGAAATCGCACGGCGTCTCGGGAGGAGCGATGGGAGCCTTGGAGGCACGAGACGGCCGCAAGAGGGGTGCACGACGGGAGTCCGGGGGTCGGTTCGCCGCACGGGGCGTCGCCGTCCCGGCGGCGTTCGTCGTGCTCTCGTTCTCTGCGACCGCATCCGCGGACGACCCGACGTTCTACGGCCAGGTGGCGACCGACTTCCGGGCCGCGCTGGTCGGCGACGAGCAGGGCGACCTGGTCTGGAACCTGAACATCGCAGAGCTCGGGGTGAAGCAGCGGCTCAACCCGCACATCCGCTACGAGCTGGACCTGCGCGTGAACTTCGACGGCCTGGCCTTCGCCAGCGCGGATCATCCGCTCCAGGATCTCACCAACGCCTTGGAGCTCGACGCGTTCTGGCTCGAGTCGGACGCCGCCTACGTCTCGATCCGCGACATCTTCGACGGTTTCGACGTCGTGTTCGGGCGGCAGATCGTGACCTGGGGTGCCGCCGATCGTTTCCGCCCGACGAACAACCTCAACCCCGACGACATGTACGACCCGACGCGCTTCGGCATCACGCAGGCCAACGAGATGGTGCGGCTGATGTGGTCGAGCCCCGAGGGCGGTCTGATGCTCGAGGCGGTGGTGATCCCGGTCTTCCGCCCGGCCCGCCTCCCGCGCTCGGCGCCCGCGGCGATCTCCGACCCGCATGCCGAGGTCAACCTGGTGGAGCCCGAGGTGGAGGCGGCGCTGCTGGCCAACCGCGACATGATGGAGCGGCTCGGTTACGAGTTCGACATCGCGGCGGTGGCGGAGCCGCCCGACGTCTCG
>JAFGHH010000003.1 GCA_016930215.1 Deltaproteobacteria bacterium | reverse complement strand
GGAATCCGCCGCCTTCCCAGGCTACCGCGTACCGAGCCGGGGGCGGGGCTCGCCGCGCCGGCGCCGCCGACGGTGTAGTCGCGCCGGCAACCGAGCTTCGTCCGCAGTCAGCGCAGGACCCCGAGCACGTCGCGGGCATCGATCACGACGCACGGGCCGACGGGGCGACGGCCGGAGGCACGCCGCGGGACGAACAGGGCGTGCACGACGCGACGCCCGGCGAGGCCGGGGACCACCGGAGTCCCCTTGGCCAGCAGCTCCCCGCGCCATCGTTCCAGCGTCCGCGCATCGGGAGGTCGCCCGGACCACTTGCACTCCCCCAGCAGCACCGCGGACCCGTCGAGCGACTCCGCGACCACGTCCCACTCGGGCGCCCCACCCCGCCACCAGCGGGCGGCCGGCCCGAACGCCGGACCCAGCCGCTCGCCCAACAGCGGCACGGCACTCCGACACAGTTCCTCCCACGTCTCGGACACCAGCGCCCCCCGCGCACGACGCCAGACCGCGAGCCGCACCGCGGGAGGCGAGGCCACCAACAGACCGCGCCGCGGCGCGACCACCCGAAACCACAGCCGCAGGAACGGGTCCGCAATCCGGTACAGGCTGCGACGACCCGTCCGCTCGCTCTCGCCGAACGGGATCTCGCGCCGCACCAGTCCCAGCTCGACGAGCCGACCCAGCGGCCGGCCCAGCGAGGTCGCGGGCCAGCCCACCCGTCCGGCGATCTCCGACACGCGACTCGCCCCCGCGCCGATCGCATCCAGCAACGGCCGCAACGCCGCGGCCCCGGGCTGCTCGTCCGCCAGCAGCCGGTCCGGCTCGTGGTGCAACGGACCGGCCGGATCCAGCACCAGCCCGTCCACGGCCGCCTCGAGCCTGCGGCCGAACGGCTGGGCCAACTCCCAATACCAGGGGATCCCTCCCCACGCCGCGTGCGCCTCGACCGCCTCCTCGGGACGCCCCAGCCCGAGCGCCTCCCGCAGCCACCCGGCCGGAAGCGGCAGCACCTCGAAGGCGACCCGGGCTCGCCCGAACAGCGGGGCGTCCGCGTCGAGCGCCAAGCCGTGCATCATGTGCCGGCTCGACCCGGCCAGCACCAGCACCAGCCCCGCCTCCCGCCCCTCGTGGTCGACGAACGCCTGCAGGAGACTCGCCAGCGGTGGGCTCGACGCGACCAGATACGGCACCTCGTCGAGCACCAGCGGCCCGCCCAGCGCTCCGCGCGACGCCTCGCGCGCCAGCGCCGCGAGCCAGGCCCGCCAGTCGGGATACGTCACGTCGGCGAAGCCCGGCACGCGCGCCGCCACCGCCTCGGCCAGGTACCGCCGCTGCACCGGCTCGGCCGAGGCGTCCGCCACCGTGTACAGCCCGCCCGTCCGCCGGCACCATTCGACGAGCAGCCGCGTCTTGCCCACCCGCCGGCGGCCCCACAGCACCCCCAGGCCCGGCGGGGCGAGCGCATCGAGCCGCGCCCCTTCGACCACCCGGTCCACGAACCTCATGGCACAACCTTATGCCACTCAGCATTATGCGTGCAAGAATAATAAATAGCGCAACGGGCCGGACCGCGCGCCGCGGTGGCCCGGAGGCCGAGCGTCCCGCCCTACGCCACCCGCAGGATGTCGAGCAGCGGGGCGTCGGGGGATCCGGGGTCGGGCATCAGGTCGCCGGTTTTCGGGTTCACCACGAGGTCCAGCGCCTCCATCGGAATCTGCCCGATCAGCGGCGTCGTCCCCTCGGCCTCCACCAGCGCGTCGCACGACATCTGCCGGCCGAGGATCTCGATGAACAGGTCCGTCACCCACGGCACCTCGCACCGCCGTCCGTCCGCGTAGCGCACCCGGCGTCGGCCCCCCTCGCGCACGCCCAGCGCCCGACAGACGTCGGCTGGCAGCACGAGCATCGTGGCGCCGGTGTCGACCAGCGCCTCGATCTCCATCGTCCGAACCCGGTCCGCCGGCAGCAGCCCCCTGCGTTCGGCAAACGAGTCCTCCCGGTTGGTCAGCTTGACCTTCGTCATCACCTTCCCCATGGGCGACCTCCTCGCGCGCCGTCCATCGCGCCCACCGGGGCCCCGTTGCCTCGAGTCTAGCACGGTGCGGAACCGGGCGACCCGCGGTCCGCGCCGCCCTCCGGTGAAATCCCGGCGCCCGACCGGGCACAGGGTCGACGAGGTCCCGCAGGCCGCCCCACGAGGCCTCGAGACGCGCGGACGGTGAAACCGAGGGCCGACCGCGATGAAGGAGGTGTATCCATGCAGCCGCGACTCCAGGCCGTCACGCCGTCCACGACCCGCGCGACGACCCAGCCCCGGTCACCCGTTCCGACGCCGGGCACGCCCCGCTCGCCCGGTCGCCCGGCGTCCCGCCTCTTCCCGGCGCCGCCCCCCTGGGCCGCCTGCATCGCTTTCGCCGCCCTCGTCGCCGCCCCCGGCTGCTTCGACCGCGACCTGGCCGGCGTCGAGCCCGGCACGACCACCGGCGTCACCGTCAACATCGAGCAGCTCGGCGTCGTCCGCGTCGATCTCGTGGTGCTGGTCGACAACTCCGGCTCGATGCTGCAGGAGCAGGAAGCGCTCACCGCGCGCTTCCCCGAACTGATCCGCGAGCTGATCGACCCGGCGCTCGACCCGGACACCGGACGACCCACGCACCCTCCGGTGGAGGACCTCAACCTCGGCGTGATCAGCTCGGACATGGGGGTCGCCGGACGGACCGACGTCAACACCTGCCAGGCCAACCCCGTGGTGGGCGACGACGGCTGCTTCCGCACCACCCCCTCGACCGTGGTTCCCGGCTGCGGCTCGTCCTACACCGGCTTCCTCAGGCGCAACCCGGACAACGCCGCCACCTACGACGCGGACCGGATGGCGCAGGACTTCACCTGCCTGGCGACGCTCGGCACCGACGGCTGCGGCTTCGAGCAGCAGCTCAAGGCGCTGCGGAAGGCGTTGACCGTCAACGCCGCCGACGGCGGCTGCAACCGGGGCTTCCTCCGCGACGACTCGCTGCTCGGCCTGATCGTCGTCTCCGACGAGGACGACTGCTCGGTCGCCGCCGAGCACCCCGAGATGTTCGACCCCGACCCCGCGGCGCTCGGGCACCTCAACCTTCGCTGCGCGAACCATCCCGAGCTGGTCGAGCGGGTTTCGGACTACGTCGCGGCGTTCCGGGCGCTGCGGGCCAATCCGGACCGCCTGGTGCTCGGCCTGATCGTCGGCGTGCCGCTCGACGCCGACACCTGCATCGGCCAGGGCGACGAACTCGGCGGATGCCTCGCGCTGGCGGCGATGCAGGCGGTCGAGAACCCCGCGCGGCGCGGCGAGCTGATCCCGTCCTGCGACACGACCGCCACCTCCGGGATGGGCCTGGCGTTCCCGCCGCGGCGCTTCGTCGAGCTGGCGCAGGCCTTCGGCGCCAACGCGTACGTCGATTCGATCTGCAAGAGCGACTGGACCGATGCGATCCGCGGCATCACCCGCAACCTGGTCGCCCGCCTGCCGTCGGCCTGTTTCCCGCGCGACCTGAGCTTCGACCCGGGGACCTGCGCCGCCGACTGCCAGGTCGTCGAGACCCTCGAGGACGACGGGCCGTGCGAGGTCGACCCGGGCTGCCTCGACTGCCCGCCCGCCACGGCCGACGACCTGTACGGCCTGCTCCCCTGCCGCGACGCCTTCGGCGCCGCCTGCGAGCCGCTCAAGCGCGACCTCGGCGTCGTCCGCACCCCCGAGGGCGTGCTGCGCCGCCAGTGCCTGCTGCGCCAGGCCCCGCGCGCAGTCACCACCGCCGGCTGCGCCGACCCGACGACCGAGGGCTGGTACTACGTCCCGCGCGAGCAGAGTCCGGACGACTGCCCGCAGCTCGTGTTCGCCCGCGGCGACACCGGCTCGCTCGTCGAGCCCAACTCCTCGGCCGAGCTGCGCTGCCTGGCCGAGCTGTAGCCCCCCGGTTGCCGATTCGCTCGGTTCCCCGTACTCTCTGCGTGCGCCTCGTGAGCCGCCTCGCGAACGCCGGGAGGGAATCCGATGTCAAGCTTCCGTCGCCTCTTCCTGGTCGCACTTGCCGTCGGCCTCGCGGTCCCCGGGTGCGCCGAGCCCGAGACCGAATCCGACGACGGCGGGATCGATCGCACCGAGGTCGTCCGCGAGGACGCCACGGTCGAGATCCCGGAGACCGACGTTCCCGACGTGCCCGACGTTCCCGACGTCGACGACACGACCGACGTTCCCGACGTGCCCGACGTCGATGACACGACCGACGTTCCCGACGCGCCGGACGTCGATGACACGACCGACGCGCCGGACGTCGACGACGCGACCGACGCACCCGACGACGACGCCGACGCACCCGACGAGACTCCCGCCGCGGTCTGCGGCGACGGCACCGTCACCTCCCCGGAGCAGTGCGACGACGGCAACACCACCGCCCTCGACGGCTGCTCCCCCACCTGCACCTACGAGACCTGCGGCGACGGCCTGGTCGGCGACCTGCTGTTCTCCGGCGACGACTTCGAGTCCGGCGACCTGACCGCGCTCGCCTGGGCCCCGGCCGCCTCCCACGGCTGGGGCGTCTCCACCGCCCACGTCCGCACCGGCACCTACGCCCTCGGACCGCTCAACGTCGGCATCCACTCGTCCACGGCAACGATCGACCTGCGCCTGCACACCGACGGCCGCGTCTGCTTCTGGTACGCCGGCTCCTCCGAGAGCTGCTGCGACCACTTCTACTTCTCCGTCGACGGCACCGCCCTCCTGCAGCGGGAGGGGACCTACACCGCCTGGACCGAGTTCTGCACCGACGTCACGGCCGGCACCCACGACTTCCAGTGGCGCTACACCAAGGACATCTCGATCCACAGCGGCTGGGACGGCTTCTGGATCGACGACCTGACCTTCGCCGCCGGCCGCACCGAGGAGTGCGACGACGGCAACACCGTCGGCGGCGACGGCTGCTCGGCGTACTGCACGATCGAGATCTGCGGCAACGGCATCGTCGACGTCGGCGAGCAGTGCGACGACGGCAACATCGAGTCGGGCGACGGCTGCACCGCCTCCTGCCGCCTCGAGATCTGCGGCAACGGCGTGCCGGACGTCGGCGAGGAGTGCGACGACGGCAACACCGTCGGCGGCGACGGCTGCTCCCCCACCTGCACCCGCGAGATCTGCGGCAGCGGCGTGCTCGACGCCGGCGAGCAGTGCGACGACGGCAACACCATCGCCGGCGACGGCTGCTCACCGACCTGCACCCTCGAGTACTGCGGCGACGGCGTCGTCGGCACGCTGCTCCCCTCCGGCGACGGCTTCGAATCCGGAGGCCTGAGCACCCTCCCCTGGGCCCCGGCCGCCTCCTACGGCTGGGGCGTCTCCACCACCCACGTCCGCACCGGTACCTACGCCCTCGGACCGCTCAACGTCGGCATCCACTCCTCGACCGCCACGATGAACCTGCGCGCCGCCGCCACCGGCCGCGTCTGCTTCTGGTACGCCGGCGACTCCGAGTCCTGCTGCGACCACTTCTACTTCTCGGTCGACGGCACCAACGTCCTCCAGCGCGAGGGGACCTACACCACCTGGACCGAGTTCTGCACCGACGTCGCGCCGGGCATCCACGACTTCCAGTGGCGCTACACCAAGGACTCCTCGGTCCACACCGGCTGGGACGGCTTCTGGATCGACGACCTCGTCCTCTCCCCCGGCGGCGTCGAGTCGTGCGACGACGGCAACACCGTCGCCGGCGACGGCTGCTCGCCGATCTGCACCGAGGAGGTCTGCGGGTCCGGCTACGTCGACCCCGGCGAGCAGTGCGACGACGGCAACACGGTCGACACCGACGCCTGCACCGCCGCCTGCCGCATCGCCGTCTGCGGCGACGGCATCGTCGGCGCGCCCACTCCGGTGGGTGACGATTTCGAGTCCGGCGACCTGACCACCCTCCCTTGGGCCCCGGCCAGCCGCTACGGCTGGGGAATCTCCACCGCCCACGTCCACACCGGCTCGTACGCCCTCGGCCCGCTCAACGGCTCGATCGACTCCTCGACCGCCACGATCTCGCTCCGCGAACGGACCACCGGCCACGTCTGCTTCTGGTGGGCCGGCTCGTCCGAGAGCTGCTGCGACCACTTCTACTTCTCGGTCGATGGCTCCAACCTGCTGCAGCGCGAGGGGACCTTCACCACCTGGAGCGAGTTCTGCACCGACGTCACCGCCGGCACGCACGACTTCCAGTGGCGCTACACGAAGGACATCTCGATCTCCTCCGGCTGGGACGGCTTCTGGATCGATGACCTCGTCCTGATCCCCGGCGGCCCCGAGGAGTGCGACGACGGCAACACGACGAGCGGCGACGGCTGCAGCGCCTTCTGCCGGCTCGAATAGTCGGGAGAGCCGTTCACGGGCGCCGCCGCCGGCCCGCCGCCGCGAGTCCCAGGCCGCCCAGCGCCGCCAGCACCCCGCCCAGCAGCAGCGAGCTCGCCCAGGCCGGCGTCTCGTAGGCCGGTAGCCCGACGATCCGCACCGGCACCGGACTCCCCGCCGCCAGCGGCTCCGTACGCCGCGCCACCGCCGTCCAGACGTCCGGGGCCTCGCGCGCCGGGCGCGCCGCGGACGCCCCGCCCAGCCGCACCGACACTCCCGGCACCCGCGCCGTCGCCGACACCCGAAGCTCCCGCAGCGCTACCGGATACCGCCGCGCGAACGAAACCTCGACCCCCTCCGCCGGCAGCGAGTACTCCAGGATCGCCGAAATCCCCTCCGGCGGCACCAGCTCCGGCAGCGCCAGCGCACCCCCGACCAGGTCCACCGCCGCCATCGGCTCCCCGCCGACCCGCAGCCCGGCACGGCCTCCGGTCCCGGCCGGCGCCGGCAGCCCGAACCGCCGGACCTCGGCCGCCAGCGGCACCGCCCGCGGACCCGTCGGCGCGACCTCGAGGAACTCGGTGACCCACGCCCGGTCTTCGTCGAACTCCACCAGCAGCGCCGCCGTCGCGTGCACGAGCGACGGTTCGTCGGCCGCGACCGACGCCGGGAGCAGCGCCAGGCACGCGCCGAGCGCGCCGGCGGCGAGCGGCAGGCTCGCCCACCGGCCGCAGCCGCCACGACGACGACGAGCCGAGAACGACGCGCCGGGGCTCACGGCTCCTCCCAGCGACCGAGCAGCCGATCGACCGCCGTGTCGTCGTCCCGCGCTCCGCCCGCCGCGCCACCCGCACCGTCCGGGTCACCCGTTCCCAGAGCGGCTTCGTCCGATCCCTTGGCTCCCTCGTCCGGGGTCGGCGCCGGCGCGGCCCAGCCCCACGCGGCGCGCCCGCCTTCCCACAACGCCGCCAGCAGCACCGCTCCGGTCGCCGCCAGTGCCGCGGGCGCGGCGCCCTTCCACAGCGCCGCGACCGCGGCCAGTCCGACCGCGAACGCGACATAGGCCGCCCCGCTGCGGCGCCGTGCGACCGTCGTTCCGCCGGTGCCGGTTCGCATCGGCCACAGTCCGAGCAGCGTTCCCGCCAGCAGCAGCAGCGCCCCCGTCCAGATGAAGAACGTCAGCGGGTTGACGTGCGCCCGCACGAACGCCGCCGGCGCGGCGCCCGGCCCCCGGAACTGCCGGACCTCGACGTACAGGTCCTCGACCATCCCCGCCCGGATCGCCACCTCGGCCGTCTCGCGCACCATTCCCGAGCGGTACCGCCGCAGCGACGGCAGCGCCAGGTACGCGGCCCCGTCCGGCTCGTCGACCCGCACCACCGCCTGCGTCTCCTCGTACTCGTCGGTCGCCGCGTCGCGCGCCCCGAGGTACGTCAGCCGATAGCCGCCGACGACCAGCGTCGCCGGTGCGGCGTCGCCCGTCGCGACCGCGGGCTGCAGCATCCCCTGCCCCGTCTGCTGGTACGAGGCACCGGCGAAGCCGGCGAGCATCAAGGCGGCGCCGAGGTGCGCGACCTGGCCGCCCAGCCGCCTGCGACCGGCCGCAACGAGCCAGCGCGCCGCCACCGGCCACGGCTCGCCCGCCTCCCGCACCCGCGCACGCAGCGCCCGCACGACGTCCAGTACGACCGAGACGACGACGAAGACCGCCAGCGGCAGGACGAGGACCGGATACCCGTGCAGCCGGCCCCCTTCGGTCGGCCCCAGACCCACCCGGCTCCCGACCGCCAACTGCAACAGGACCGCCGCCAAGGCCGCCGCCGCCGGCACGCCGATCGCCGAGACGAAGCGCCTCCCCGAGGTCCGCCGGTAGGCGAGCGTCGGGCAGACCGCCGTCAGCAGCAGCAGCACCAGCGCCAGCGGACCCATGAACCGAACGTAGCCCTCGGCCTGCACCTGGATCGGGCCGCCGAGGAACCACCGCCCGAGCAGCGGGGCGAGCGTCGCGGCGGCGACGGCCAGGAGCATCGCGACCAGCAGCAGCGCCGTGAGCATCGCGCCGGCCTCGCGCGACGCCACCGTTGCGATCCGCGGCGCCCCGCGGCCCCAGCGGCGCCAACGCCACGCCAGCAGTCCCGCCGCCGACGCCGACAGCGCCGTCACCAGCAGCAGGAACGCGTCCGCCGCCGGCGTCTCGGCGAATGCGTGCTGGCTCGCCACGATCCCCGAACGGGTCAGGTACGTGCCGAGCACGGGCAGGATCGCCGTCGAGAACGCCAGAAGCGCCGCCGTCCGCAACAACGCACCGCGACGCTCCGCCGTCGTCGCCGTGTGCAGGTACGCCGTCGAGGCGAGCCAGGGGAGCAACGAGGCGTTCTCCACGGGGTCCCAGCCCCAGTAGCCGCCCCACCCCAGCTCCTCGTAGGACCACAGCATCCCGAGCACGTTTCCCAGGCCGAGCAGCCCCCAGCCCGCCAGCGCCCACGGCCGCGCCGCGACGACCCAGGCGACGTCCCGCTCCCCGCGCACCAGCGCCCGCGCGGCGAGCACCGCCGGCGCCAGCACCGCCGCGAAGCCGGCGAAGAGCACCGGCGGATGCACGACCATCAGCGGGTTGCGCAACAGCCCGTTGAGCCCCAGCCCGTCGACCGGGTGCGAACGCAACATCGGCCGGAACGGGTTGGAGTGCAGCAGCGCGATCGCCGCGAACGCCAGCACCAGCAGCGCCGCGAGCGCCGTCGCCCGCCCGGCTTCGCCCGGCTCGCCGCCCACGCGGCCGCGAGCCTCGACGAACACCGACAACGCCGCCGCGACCAGCGCGGCCCACAGCAGCAGCGACCCGTCCTGTCCGGCCCACACGCCGGCCAGGAGGTAGCCCAACGGCGTGGCCCGGTCGGAGTGCTCGACGACGTAGCGCAGCGTCACGTCGTGCCCGAGGAACGCGTGGGCCAACCCGAGGACGGCCGCCGCCAGCAGCAGCGTCGCCGCGTGCAACGCGTGCCGCGCCGGCGCCGCCAGCCACGGCCGCCCCGCCGCCAGGAGCCCCGAGCCGGCCGCCAGCCCCGCGAACAGGGCGGCGAAGGCGACCAGCGCGGTGCCCAGCGTCTCCACGACCGCGCACTATCCGCCATCGACCGGCCTCGCGCCAAGCCGCAAAGACGCCTGCCCTTCGACTCCGTTTCGCGCGCGCCGATACGATGCCGCCCCGGTCCGTCGACCGCGGCGACGCGCCGATGACCGGCCGACCGCCGACCCTACGGCTGAGGACCCGGCGGATGGCAGGAGACGCAGGTCTCGACGGCGTAGCTCGCGTGATCCGCGGGCATCGGATTGCGTCCGGTCCCCACGAAGTGACAGGCGACGCAGTTCGCGCGGGCGCCCGCCACCGGATGCGGAACGTAGACCCAGGCGTCGGCACCTGCCG
>JAFGHH010000230.1 GCA_016930215.1 Deltaproteobacteria bacterium | reverse complement strand
CCAGCGGTGCCCGCTCGACCGACACGGCGCGGCCCGGCTCCGAAAGAAGGCTTCCATTCCGCTCCTTGCCGTGTCGTGGATAACACACCATGTTGCATTGCATCGGCAGGCTGATGGGCGCCACGGGGGACATCGATGGACTTCAAGAGCGGCCAGCGCCTCCAGGCAGATCGTGCTTGGATTTCTTTGCCGCTCCGGCCGTCCTGCGACCCGATCCGACCTACGGTGCGGTCGGAGTCGCGGCCCGCTCGCAGCGGTCGAACGTCTCGTAGATCCACCAGGCGAGCCGCAGTTCCTCGAGGCAGGGACCGCCGTCCTCGGGCGGACCGCTTCCCCCGCGCAGGCCGAGCCACTCGGGCGGCATCCAGGTCCTCCGCATCTCCTCCCCGAGCCGCAGCTCGACCCGGAAGTAGTCGGGACCGAACCCGAGCGGCTCGCAGCGCGGCATCGCCCAGACGGCGTTCACCGCCGCCGCGTAGGCCGCGCGCTGGGACCCGTCGAGCGGACAGGTGCGGGTGCGGTCGCAGCCGCCTGCGAGGTTCGAGATGCAGCCGTAGATGCGCCACTCCGCTTCCGCGACCTCCACCGTCGCGTTGAGCCAGCGGGGGTCCGCCGGGCTGGGCAGCTCCAGCTGCAGGCTGACCGTTTCCGGAATCCGCTCCGTCGCCGACGGGTCGCCGGCGGTTGCGGGCTCGCTCGCGGACGGCTCCGGCGCCTCCGGCGGACCCGGCTCGCCTTCGCCCGCCGCCGGCTCGGCCGGCGCGGCGTCTGCGACCCGGCCGTACTCCCCGCCGGTCGCCACCGGGGCACCACCGCGGGAGCATCCGAGCCCGGCGGCCAGGACTCCCGCCCAGAGACAGATACCGCCGCACAGCACGCGTCCGAGCATGTTCGACTCTCCCTCCCGCCCCGGAGCAGGCACCCGGCACACGGCCAGTCTACGTCCGTGAGGGGCCGGGCGATCCCCTCCGGGCCGGACATCCCGCCCCGCTCTCGAGGCACGGCAGCCGCGTGGCCGCCCCGGGGCCGGAGCGAGAGGTCACCGCCGACGACGTCACGGAATCGGGGGGGGCATCGCGCCCCCGATCAGCAGGCCCATCAGGTCGGCGAAGACCACGAATCCGACGCCTCCCAGGATGAACAGCAACCCGAACGCCTGGCCCTCGCGCCGCGTGGCGGTTCTGCCGCCGACCATGTGCCCGAACCGGGTCGTCCCGCCCACCCGGACCGAGCCGGGCTTGAGCAGGGCGTGGACGCCGACGGCGACGAAGATGCCTCCCATGACGACGAACAGCATGTTGAAACGCGCACCCAGGGGCCAGCCCATCGGATAGCCCACGGTGAACAGGGTTGCCGTGCCCGCTGCGACCAGCAGTACGGCCGTCAACGCCGCCGTGACGCCCGGATGCGACCGGGCCCAGGATTGCTCCTGCGCGGCAGCGTCGGCCTCGGGCGCCGCCGGTCCCGGCACTTGGTCGACGGGCGGTCCCGGGACGGCCTCGTCCGAAGGCAGCTTGCCGCCGCAGCCGCCGCAGAACGCGAAGCCGTCGGGGACGTCGGAGCCACACGTGGGACACCTCCGCATGATCGCCTCCGGCGGACCGGTCGTCCGGCCCGACCCCCCCGTGCGGCGCGCAGGCCCGAAGGTCGTTGCCGGGATCTCCGCGCACCCCGAACCCATAGCATTTCTCGCGCAGGACGTCGTGGAGCCACGGTTCGGCAGGACCTCCTCGAAGGTGCTCACGGGCCAGGCGATGCACTCCGCACGGACGACCGACCGATCGGGGCGGCGCGGGGACGTCACCAGCGTCCGCTCGCCCTCGGGCGGGTCGCGCGGTTCCGGAGAGAAGTGCCATCCTGGCTCCGTTCCGCATCCACGATCCGAAGCCTGTCTCGGTCCACCTGCTTCATCAAGTCGTGAGTCATCCCCGGACCTGTCCCCGACGTCAACTGCATCGACATCGCACGGGTCAGATTGTCGCGCGGCAGACCTGCGTTCCGCTCCTTGCCGTGTCGTAGAGAACACACCATGTTGCATTGCATCGACAGGCTGATGGGCGGCACGGGGGACATCGATGAACTTCGAGAGCGGCCAGGGCCTCCAGGCAGATCGCGCTTGGATTCCTTTGCCGCTGCCACCTCCGCCGTCGACCGTGTTGCGCCACCCCGACGGCCACCGCGCTCGCCACGGCATCGCGCCAAGAACCTCATAGGTCCCCGACGTCAACTGCATCTCGACATCGACGGGTCAGATTGTCGCGCGGCAGTTACGCAGAACCACGACTTGACGGGAAGGGAAGGCCGGAACAGCCTTCGGATCGTGGTCGAAGGACGGACTACGATGGCGGTTCTCGCGCGGTCGTGCGCGACCGCGGGAAAGGGGGCCCGGATGGCTCGGTGGACTTCGAAGGCATCGCTGGTCCTGTTGCTCGCGGCGGCCTGCGGCTCGCGGCCCGCCGCTCCATCCGCGCCGGACGGGCCGGCGGCCGGCATGCCGCCCGGCGCCGGCGACGAGCCGGCGGCCGGCTCGACCGAGCCCGCGGAGGAGGCCGGACCGCCTCCGACGGCCCCGCAGGAACCCGCCGCCGCGGCCCTGCCGTTCGACTGCTCCGGGCCCGGCGACGCCGACGCCGCGTGCGCGGAGACGGTCCGGACCTGGGCCGTTCGCGAAATCCCCCTTGGGGCGAGCCTGGAGGACGTCCTCGCGGCCTGCGCGCGGCTCGGGGGAACGCCGGACGAGCGCGAGGACGCGCTGATGACGGGTGCCGGCACGCGCTTCAAGACCGTGCTCTGTGCCGCACCCGGGGACGGCCCGCTGCGCGACCGGCTGCTGTTCGGCGCCTCGCTGCACGAGGGCGCCGTCTTCTCGCTGACGCGCGAGGTCTGCCGGGCGGAGCCGTCGGCCACAGCTCCGCAGGATGCCCGGCCGATGGCCGAGCGCGACGGCGCGCGGATCTGGTGGCGCGAGGGGACGCACCAGGTGCTGCGTGTCGGCTTCGTGGGCCTGGGCGATGCCGACCGCCGCCGCGAGCAGCTCGCGCTGAAGGACTACGCCGTGCTGGGCGCCATGGCCGGCGACGGCAGCCTCGAGGCGACCTGGACCCGGGAAACGCAGCTTCCCTGGTAGCTCCGCGGACCGCGTCGCGCGCGACGACGACGAGGAGGCGGGACGCCTGTCCGTCCCGAAATCCTGCTCTCGGACGCGCCGGACGCATTGGTCGTGGCCCGGTCCGGTCGGCAGGGGAGTTGCGACGCCCGCGCCGGGCACAATGGTGGCGGGCGGCGTGAGCTTCTCGGGCGCGCGAGCCAAATGGGCGCGGCCGGCGCGTCTCCGTCGAGCGACATGTGGCAGCGGGCGCCGTGGTAGCAGGCGAAGCGGGACTTGAGCACCCGGTGGCGGTGGCGCTTCCCGAGGACGACGACGTGGTTCAGCACGTCCCGCCGGATCGGACCGATCAACCTCTCGACGAAGGGCGTCTGCCACGGCGAGCGTGGGGCAATCAAGACCTCCTTGATCCCCATGGCCTTCACGCGGCCTCGGAGGACGTCGCCGCAAATCGAGTCGCGGTCGCGGATCGTGTACCGTGCCGCCGTGTCCCAGGGGAACGCCTCGACGATCCGGCGCGACGTCCACGCGGCAGTCGGGTGCTCGGTGATCCCGAAATGCACAACGCGCCTCCGAGGATGCGCCAGGACGACGAAGACGAGCAGCACGCGGTGCCTGACGGTCGGCACGGTGAAGAAGTCGATCGAGGCGAGGCAGGAAACGTGGTTGGCGAGAAACGTGCGCCACGTCGGCGAGGCCGGCTTCGGGTGCTTGATCATGTGGCGCTCGACGGTCGACTTCGCGACGTCGATGCCGCGCATCTTGCGTTCGGAGACGATTCGGGGCGATCCCCAGGTCACGGCTTCGGAGATCCGGCGGATCAGATCCCGGATCTCCTTCGCGATGGGCGGCCGTCCCGGGCCACGCTTCGCGACAAGGAAATGGAAGCGCGGTCTACGTGGAGGCCCTGGCCGCTCCCGAAGTCCATCGATGTCGCCCACGGTGCCCATCTGCCTCCCCGAGCAAGGCGACATATTGTGGGTTGAACGACAGGGCAAGGAGCAGGGCGCAGGTCCGCGGATGACTCACGACTTGACGAAGCAGGAGGAGCGGGACAGGCTTCGGATCGTCGCCGCGGAACGGAGCTAGGATGAGTTGGTCGATGAGCGAAGGACAGGCCAGGAAGACCTGCCTCATCACCGGCGCCAATGCGGGTATCGGCAAGGAGGCGGCGGTGCAGATCGCCGCGGCCGGCTACCACGTCGTCCTGGCCTGCAGGAGCCCCGAACGCGGCGAGGCCGCCCTGCGTGAGGTCCGGGAGCGCGGCCGGAGCGACGCCGTGGAGTTGATGATCGTCGACATGTCGCTCCAGAAGTCGATCCGCAGGTTGGCGGCGACCTTCTTGGCGACTCACCGGACGCTCGACGTCCTGATCCACAACGCTGCCGCCTTCGACTACGGGCAGAAGCGGCGGACGACGACCGAGGAGGGAGTCGAGACGATCTGGGCGACCAACCACCTCGGCCCCGTACTGCTCACGACCCTGCTCCTGGACGCGCTCAAGCGCAGCGAGGAGGGGCGCGTGATCACCGTTTCCTCCAAGGGGCTGCTGCTCTTCCCCCGCCTTGGCGTGGACCTGGACGACCCGGAGTTCGAACGCCGGAAATGGACCGTCAGCCGCGCCTACTACCAGTCGAAGCTGGCCCAGGTGATCTATACGTACTGGCTGGCCGGGCAGCTCGAGGGGACGGCGGTTTCGGTGAACTGCGTGCGCGTCACGAACGTCCGGATCGATGTCCGGCGGTACCCGGAGCTGTCACGCCTGGCGCGCCTCGCGTATTCCATCAAGTCCCTGTTTTCCATCTCCGCGAGCCGGATGGCCAACACGTATGCGTACCTCGCGACGGTCCCCGAACTCCGTGGCGTCAGCGGGCAGTGCTTTGACGAGAACAACCGTGAAGTCCGCACGAACCGGCGGACGTACGACCTCGAGCACGTCCGGGGCGTGATGGACTTGACGACGCGGTACATCGGCGAGGATCTGCAGGTGTCGGCCACGTAGGCGGGGTCGTGCGTTGCCCTCTGTTGTGGTAGGTCACGACCCAGCGGGGTCCAGGGGACGATGCCGAAACGCAGAACCTCCGAGATCACCGAGCGGACCGGCCGCGTTGCGAAGCCAGGGCCCCGTCCGCCCGACGCTCCCAGCGCCACCTTCGTGGCCATCGACTTCGAGACCGCGACCAAGTCCCCCGACAGCGCGTGCTCCGTCGCTTTGGTCCGCGTCGAGAATGACGAGATCGTCAGGACGGAGTCGCACCTGATTCGCCCGCCGCGCCGGGAGTTCATGTTCACGTGCCTTCACGGGATCTCGTGGGACGACGTGGCGTCGGCGCCAACGTTCGGAGAGCTGTGGCCGATGCTCGCGCCGATGCTGGACGGTGCGGCGTTCCTGGCGGCGCACTGGGCGGTGTTCGACCAGGGGGTGCTGCGCGCGTGCTGTGCCGCCGCCCGCCTGCGGCCGCCAGCGTTGCGCTTCGAATGCACCGTGGAGTGGGCGAAGCGGGTGTGGGGCCTCCGCACCGCCAAGCTGCCCGTCGTCTGCCGACACCTGGGGCTGCGGCTCGAGCACCACGAGGCGGGATCCGACGCAGAGGCGTGCGCCAGGATCATGATCGCGGCGCGGCGACACGTGGCGCGGCGCCGGTGAGCGGAGGGACGAACGCCGATGGTGGACCGACGGGCGAAGAAGGCGGAGAAGCGGCGGAAGAAGCGTGACGCGGCACGACGCTCGGGGATGCAGCGCACGGCGCACGGCTCGAGCGCACCTGGCGCGGGGGCGACGGCCGCGTTGATCAGCCAGGCGGCATCATGCCCCGTCGGCCAGTGCTATGTCAGCGGCGACTGGGACGACACGTCCAGCCCGATGGCTCCGCTGGTTACCGTTGTCGTGCCTCGCCGCCTGCCCACCGGCCACGTCCTGGCCGGCGTCGCGATGGTCGACCGCACGTGCCTGGGCATCAAGAACGCGTTCTTCACGCGTCCGCTCTCCCCGGGCGAGTACGAGCGGCTGATCCTGGAGAAGATGGGCGGTCCGCACGACGGGATGGTGCCGTGCGACCTGCTCACCGCCCAGTCCGTCGTGTACCACGCGATCGACTACGCGCATCGTCTCGGGTTCGAACCGTACGCCGACTTTCCCGAGGGCCTGTTCGGTCCCCGCCCCGCGGAGTTGATCGAGACGCCGCTGTGCAACGCGCCCAAGCCGAACTACGTGTCGGGGCCGGACGACGACGTGCCCGCGATCCTGGCGCGGCTCGACCATGCCGTCGGTCGCGACAACTACCACTTCACGGTGGCGGCCGAGCAGTTCGGCGTCGGCGGCGGGGCCCAGCTGCTGATCGGGGGCGAGGAGGACGGCGAGGATCAGGGCGAGGACGGTTGCGACGATGACGGGTAGATGCGGATGACGGGCGCCAGCAGGCGGAGAGCCAGGGACGCTTGGAGTTGACCTGCTGCCACCGATCCCGTAGACGCCGCGACGTCGCGGCCCGGCCGGCACGCCGTCGCCGGGGATGACGATGGCTGGGAGGTTGCAGATGGCGAAGATGACGAAGTCGCAGATCGTGACCTGCATCGCGGAGAAGACGGGGCTCAGCCGGAAGCTCGTCGCGGCGGTGTTCGACGTGCTGGGCGAGCTGGCGGTCAAGGAGTTGGGCAAGAAGGGGCCGGGGGAGTTCGCGGTCCTCCCCGGCTTCGTCAAGGCGAAGGTGCGGGTCCGCGCCGCCGTTCCGGCGGGGAAGCGGATCAACCCGTTCACCAAGCAGGAGGAGATGCGCAAGGCGAAGCCGGCCAGACGCGTCGTCCGCTTCGCGGCGTCCAAGGTGCTCGAGGAAGGCGTGAAGCAGCCAGGGGACCGCTGGGCTTGACCCTCGTTCCAACTCGACGAGCGAAACGTGCGTCGATCGCCTCGATCTCGCCGTCTCGACCTGGAAGTAGCGGTTAGAGATCGGTGCGTTCATGCGCCGCCGTCCTCCTCGCCCGCCTGATGCTGTTCCTGCTGGACGCAGCGACCGCCCGCTGCCCGGAACGTCATGTCGTCAAACCGCGGACGATCTCGTTCAGCGCCCAGGTCTCGCGGGCGCGGACGCGTAGGAACTGCAGCCCCACCGAGAAGCCTCCCCCGGCGTCCGGCTGGCTCCAGCGGACCTCGGCATCCAGCGTCGACTCGTCGTCCAGCGCAGGCAGGTGGACCAGGACCTTCGCCTTCGTTCGCGACAAGGAAATGGAAGCGCGGTCTACGTGGAGGCCCTGGCCCCTCCCGAAGTCCATCGATGTCGCCCACGGTGCCCATCTGCCT
>JAFGHH010000229.1 GCA_016930215.1 Deltaproteobacteria bacterium | reverse complement strand
CGGGACGGGAACCGCATCACGAACTGCTTCCGCTGCGACCTGCGCGTCCTGTTCGCCGACGAACTGGAGGCGCCGACCCCCTGATGCTATCCATGGGTGCCACCCGAGGCGCCCGGACCCACGCGTTGGGCTCGTTCCGGGCCGTCGCGTTGGTCGCAATGCTTGGCTGCTCGGGCGACTCCGGCAGCCCGGACGCGGGCAGCGACGACGGCGGGTGCAGCCGCAACCGGTGGGCCATCCCCTTGAAGTTGAGCTGTTCCGCGTAGTCGGCCGTCGCGAGGTACGGCCAGGCCGAGGAGCTCTCGGCCTGGATCTGGGCGTTGAGGGCGTCCTGGAGCTTCGGGTTCGACTTCGGTCAACTCGCTTGCAGGCTCCTCGCAGGCACCCGGAACAGGGTTGGCAAGCGCCGAAGCGGCTCGGGGCGTACTTCACGCTCTGCCGGCAGGACTGATCGTCGTCCGCTGCGCGGGTTTCGCAGGCCTCCGGGTTTTCCGGGCCTCCGCGGTGCCGCGCCTCCCGCGCGGCGAACGCGGCGCGCCGCGTCCCGCTCCGCGCCGCGGCGGCGCCGTTCGCCGTCGCGGATTCGCATTGACACCCCGCGTCAACCGTGGCAGAGAGTGAATGCCGATTCAGCTATCGGATCCGAAGAGGAAGGGAGGAGCCATCCATGAGCCGGAAGATCGAAAAGGCCGCGGTGCTCGGGGCGGGCATCATGGGCTCGGGCATCGCCGCCCACCTGGCCAACTGCGGGGTCAGGACGGTGCTGCTCGACATCGTCCCGCCGGAGTTGACGGAGGAGGACAAGAAGAAGGGGGTGACGCGGGAGACGCCGGCGTTCCGCAACCGGTTCGCGGCGAACGGGCTGGCCAACGCGATCAAGAACAAGAAGCCGATCCCGGCCTTCTACCACGACGGTTTCGCGGACCTGGTCAAGACCGGCAACCTCGAGGACCACCTGGACTGGCTGAAGGACTGCGACTGGGTGGTCGAGGTGGTGATCGAAAACCTGGAGATCAAGCGCAAGCTGTTCGAGAAGGTGGAGAAGGTCGTCCGTCCGGACGCGATCGTCTCGTCGAACACCTCGGGCATCGCCATCAAGTCGATGATCGAGGGGCGCGGGGCGGCGTTCCGCAAGAGCTTCCTGGTGACGCACTTCTTCAACCCGGTGCGTTTCATGCGGCTGTTGGAGCTGGTCCCGGGGGCCGACACCGACCCGGCGGTCGTCCGGGCGATGGCGGAGTTCGGCACGAACGTGCTGGGCAAGGGGGTGATCTTCGGCAAGGACACCACCAACTTCGTCGGCAACCGCATCGGCATCTACGGCCTGATCCGCACGGTGCGCGAGATGCTGGACGAGGGCTACACGATCGAGGAGGCGGACGCGATCGTGGGCGAGCCGATGGGCCGGCCGAAGACCGCGGCGTTCCGCACGGTGGACATGGTCGGCCTCGACACGGTCGTGCACATCCTGCACAACTGCTACGACACGCTGAAGGACGACGAGGCGCGCGAGATCTTCCAGGTCCCGCCGTTCATCCAGAAGATGATCGAGCGCAAGCAGTTCGGCGACAAGACGAAGGGCGGCTTCTACAAGAAGCTCAAGGGCGAGGGGAAGAAGGACGTCCAGGTGCTCGACCACACCACGGGCGAGTACCGCGAGAAGGCGAAGGTGCGCTTCGACTCGCTGGGCGCCGTGCGGGGGGTCGAGGACCCGGGCGAGCGGCTCAAGCAGCTCCTGACGCACGACGACCGCGCGGCGAAGTTCGCCTGGAACGTCACCCGCGACTCGTTGATCTACTCGGGCAACCGCGTCGGCGAGATCTGCGACGACATCGTCCAGATCGATAACGGGATGAAGTGGGGCTACAACTGGGCGCTCGGGCCGTTCGAGGGCTGGGACGCGATCGGCGTCAAGGAATCCTGCGAGCGGATGAAGAAGGACGGCAAGCAGCCGCCGAAGATCGCCGAGGCGCTGCTGGCCGCCGGCTTCACCAGCTTCTACAAGACGGAGAAGGGCAAGCGCTACTTCTTCGACCTCGGCTCCAAGTCCTACAAGCCGGTGGCCGAGGACGCGCTGACGCTGCGCCTCCCGCTGCTCAAGCAGCAGGACCGCGTGGTCGCGCACAACGACGGGGCCACGCTGTACGACATGGGCGACGGCGTCCTGTGCTGCGAGTTCCACACCAAGATGAACTCGATCGACCAGGACGTCATCAACCAGTTGAATCACGGTCTCGACCTGTGCGACCAGGACGACCGGTGGATCGGCATGGTGCTCGGCAACCACGGCGAGGCGTTCTGCGCCGGGGCCAACGTGTTCGCGCTGATCATGGCGGCCCAGCAGGGGTTGTGGGACCAGGTCGAGGGGGTGGTCAAGGCGTTCCAGGACGTGGGCCAGCGGCTCAAGTACTCGCGCAAGCCGACCGTGGCGGCGCCGTTCGCGATGGCGCTCGGCGGCGGGGCGGAGCTGTCGATGGCGTGCAACCGGATCTGCGCGCACGCCGACCTGTTCATGGGTCTGGTCGAGGTCGGGGTCGGGCTGATCCCCGGCGGCGGCGGCCACAAGGAGATGCTGATCCGGCACCTCGAGGGGATCCCGGAGCAGGCGCAGAACGTGAATCCGATCCCGTTCCTGCAGGCCGCGTTCCAGAACATCGGCATGGCGAAGGTTTCGATGAGCGCGCACGAGGCGCAGGCGCTGCGGTTCCTCCGCGCCTCGGACCAGGTCGTCACGAACAAGGAGCATCTGCTCGGCCGCGCCAAGCGGATGGTCCAGGCGATGGTGCTCGAGGGGTTCACGCCGCCGCGGATGCGCAAGCTGCGGCTGCCCGGCGAGATGATCCACGCCACGTTCCTGATGGTGCTCGACTCGATGTGCAAGCAGCACCAGATCACGGAGCACGAGCAGCTGATGGCGGGGAAGATCGCCTGGGTGCTGTCCGGCGGGAAGACCTCGCAGAACGTCGAGGTCTCCGAGCAGTACCTGCTGGACCTCGAGCGGGAGGCGTTCTGCTTCCTGCTCGGCACCGCCAAGACGCAGGAGCGGATCCAGCATTTCCTGATGAAGGGCAAGCCGCTGCGGAACTAGCAGGCGGACCACGGGGAAGGAGAAGACGCCATGGCAAGGGAAGCCGTCATCGTCACCGCCGTCCGGAGCGCCATCACCCGCTACCGTCGCGGCTCGTTCAAGGACAGCCATCCCGTCCACTACGGTTCGCTGGTGCTGCGCGAAGCGGTCGCGCGGACCAAGGGGCTCAAGGACGAGGAGGTCGACGACGTGATCGTCGGCTGCGCGATGCCCGAGGGCGAGCTGGGGATGAACCTGGCGCGCCTGGTCGTGATGGGCGCCAAGCTGCCGTACACCGTCCCGGCGCTCACCGTGAACCGTTTCTGCTCGTCGGGGCTGCAGAGCATCTCGCAGGCCGCCGAGCGGATCATGCTCGACGAGGCCGACGTGATCATCGCCGGCGGGATCGAGGACATGACCAAGGTCCCGATGGGCGGCAACAAGCCCGTCGGCGACCCGCACCTCGTGCGCGACTGGGTCGATGCCTACACCCCGATGGGGCTGACGGCGGAGAACGTCGCGCGCAAGTTCAACATCTCGCGCGAGCGCCAGGACGCCTTCTCGCTGCGCTCGCACCAGCGCGCGCTGAACGCGATCGACAAGGGGTACTTCAAGGACCAGATCCTGCCGATCGAGACCGAGGTGATCGAGCAGGGCCCGGACGGCAAGCCGCTGGTCAAGAAGCTCACGGTCGCCGTCGACGAGGGGCCGCGCCGGGAAACGTCGCTCGAGGGGCTGGCCAAGCTGCGCCCGGCGTTCGACGCCACCGGCACGGTCACCGCGGGCAACTCGTCGCAGATGAACGACGGCGCCGCGTTCTGCGTCGTGATGAGCCGCGAGAAGGCCAAGAGCCTGGGGCTCAAGCCGCTGGTCCGTTACCACCGCTACCAGGTCGCCGGCGTGCCGCCCGAGATCATGGGCGTCGGTCCCGCCTATGCCATTCCCAAGCTGATGCAGCGGAGCGGGATGAAGATGGACCAGATCGACCTCTGGGAGGTCAACGAGGCGTTCGCCTCGCAGGCGCTCTACTGTTGCGAGGACGTGCTCAAGCTCGACCCCGAGAAGACCAACGTCAACGGCGGCGCCGTCGCGCTCGGCCACCCGCTCGGCTGCACCGGCGCGTTCCTCACCACGAAGCTGGTGTACGAGATGGAACGCCGCAAGCTGCGCTGGGGCGTCGTCTCGATGTGCATTGGCGGCGGCATGGGCGCTGCGGGGCTGTTCGAGCGCGAGGGCTAGGCGGGCGGGCGCAGTCGGCGCCCGTTCCACCACCAGCCGACCCCGGTGCCGCGCGGCGCGAGCACCACACCCTCCAGGTACCCCGGCCAGCGGAACGTCCGCCGCGTCACGTCGCGGACCAGCGACAGGAGCGCCACCAGGTTGAGGTCGTGGGTCACGTGCAGGTCGAGCGTGCCGGGCCGGGCGGCGCGGGAACCGCGCAGCAGGTGGCGCAGCAGCGCGGCGGCGGCGATCGGCAGCGGGTCGATCACCTCGCGCGGCAGCCGCCCGGCCTGCCAGGCCTGTACGAAGCCGCGGGGTCCGAGCGTCTGGAAGCGCTGCACGAGGTCGGCGGGGTCGTGGACGTAGCTCGCGGCGAGCGTCCATTGCGAGCCCGCCAACCGCGCGGGCAGCCCGGCCGCGAGCGCCCCGGCGACGAGGCAGGCGGCGGTGTCGGCGCAGCGCGGGACGGGGCTCCACCAGACCCGCGCGCGGCTCCCGGCGGGCAGGGCCCGGCCGAACGCCTCGGCCAGGGCGCGACCTCGGGGGGTGAGCGGCGTCTTCCAGGCGCTCTGCAGCTCGGTGCGGGTGATCGGCCGGCGCACCGAGTGCCGCAGCAGCACGATCGCGCGACCCTCGCGGCCGCGCCGCTCCAACTCGGCCAGCATCCGGACGACGGGAGCGGGCAGTGGGGACAACGCGGGCATCGAGCGCCCGTTACCACGCTCGCCGGGCGGGAGCCAGCGGAATTGGCCCTGGTCGGCGCGTTCAGCCGCTGGTGCGCCGGCGGGCTCGCACGCCCCACCGTTCGAGGAACACGGCGAGCCAGCGACGGCTGCAGCGGACGCCGCGCGCCTCGAGCACCTGCTCGAGGCGGGTGAGGTTGCCGTCGACCTCGCGGTAGGCGGCCACGATCTCGGCCCGATGCCGCTCGTAGGCCGAGGCGGCCGCGTCGAGCGCGTTCGGCTCGGCCCCGGGGTCCCCGGCGGGGGCGGGAGCGGGGGCGGCCGGCAGCGCCTCGTCGAGGGCTCCGCGCAGGGCGGCGGCGGGCGGCTCGCCGACCGCGAGCCGGGCGGCGACGAGGGCGGCGAGCGACTCGAGCTCGCGGGTGTTGCCGCGGCGGTAGTCGTGTCGCAGCAGGCGTTCCGCGGCGCGTGCGTCGAGCGCGGCGAGGACCGCCTCCGCCTCGTGGCCGAGCGCGGCGAGCACCCGGTGCAGCACGGCGGCGAAGATCCCCGGCACGTCGGCCCGCCGGTCGCGCAGCGGCGGCACCGCCACGGGGTGCAATCGCGCCACCAGGTCGTGCGCCAGTCGGCCGTCGGCGACGGCCTGGTCCAGCGGCACGTTGGTACCGAGGATCAGGCGCACGTCGAGCTTGCGGCCGACGGCCTCACCGACGCGCGGGCCCAGGCCGTCCTCGGCGAAGCGCAAGAGCGAGCGTTGCACGCGCACCGGGAGGTTGTGGACCTCGTCGAGGAACAGCGTGCCGCCGGCGGCCTGCTCGAGGGCTCCGGGGCGGGCCTCGACGCCGGTGAAGGCGCCCTTGACCAGGCCGAAGATCGAGCTGACGGCGTCGTCCTCGCCGGCGAAGCGCGCCGCGTTCTGGGCGACGAGTGGTCCGCCGCGCCCGGTCCGCGCGAGCAGGGCGTGCAGGGCCCGCGCCGCCAGCTCCTTGCCGGCGCCGGTTTCGCCGTGCAGCAGCACGTGGCGACCCGTGTGGGCGGCCAGCCGCAGGCGCTGGACCAGCGGGGGACCGTGGAACCGCCCGGCGATGTCGTGCGCGGGCCGCTCCCCGGGAGCGGCGAGGCGTCCGAGGTCGCGCTCCAGCACGAAGGCGCACTCGCCGGCGCGCAGCACCGTGCCGGGGGCGAGCTCGCGGGGCGTCTCGAGCCGCGCGCCGTCGGCGAAGGTGCCGTTGCGGCTCCCCAGGTCGCGCGCGACGAAGCGCTCGTCGGCGAACCGGACGGCGAAGTGCGCGCGGGAGAGGCGCTCGTCGGGGATGCACCACGCGGCGGCGGGTGCGCGGCCGACCGTCAGCTCGTCCGCGCCGACGCGGGCGCGATCGTGGGTCGCCAGGCCGACGGGGGCGAAGGCCAGCACGAGGCCGGGGACGGGCGCGGCGGGGTGGACGCTGGGCGTCGACTCCTGGGTCACCGTCGTGCCCGCCGGTGGCCGGCGGCGCGCGGCGTCGGTGGTCCTGGCCGTCATCGTCGTGGAGGAAGATACCGCGGATCGCGCGGCGGGGCCAGACGCGGTGCGGCGCGCGGAAGCGCAGGCGCGCCGGACCCGGTGGTTTGCCGAGCCCCACTCGTCGTGGTAAGCAGGTCGCGGCACAGGCGCGGGAGGGGCACCGGGGTGGAGTTCGCGGACCGGCTGCTGGAAGGCAAGTACCGCCTGCTGCGGCGCGTCGGCGCGGGGGGGATGGGCGAGGTCTGGGAGGCGGAGGACCAGCGCCTGCACCGACGGTTGGCGGTCAAGCTGTTGGCGCAGGAGCTGGCGGCGGACCCGGTGGCGGTTTCACGGTTCCACCAGGAAGCCGAGGCCGCCGGCCGGATCGGCCACGACAACATCTGCGAGGTGATCGACCTCGGCACGACCGAGGACGGCGTCCCGTTCCTGGTGATGCCGCTCTTGCGCGGCCTGCCGTTGGGCGAGCTGCTCGAGCAGGCCGGGCGGCTGCCGCCGGCGCGGGCGACCGACATCGTCGCGCAGACGCTCGACGCGTTGACCGCGGCGCACGCCGCCGGCATCGTGCACCGCGACCTGAAGCCCGACAACCTGTTCGTGACGCGGGTCGGCGACCGCGAGGACTTCGTGAAGATCCTCGACTTCGGCATTTCGAAGGTGCTGGGCGATCCGACGCTCGGCGGGCGTTCGCCGACCCTCACCCGCACCGGCTCGGTGGTCGGAACTCCCGCCTACATGGCTCCGGAGCAGGCGCGCGGGGTCAAGGACATCGACCCGCGCGTGGACGTGTATGCGACGGGTGTGATCCTGTACGAGATGCTGACGGGCCGGCGGCCGTTCGAGGGCGACACGTTCAACGAGGTGCTGTGGAAGATCTGGAACGACCCGGTGACGGCCCCCCGGGCGTTGTGCCCCGAGCTGCCGGTAGCGCTGGAGGCGGTCGTGCTGCGGGCGATGGCCCGTGACCGCGAGGACCGCTACGGCTCGGCGCGCGAGTTCCGCGACGAGTTGCAGCGGGCGCTGGCGGCGGCCCGGCGCGGCGAGGACCGGCCGCCGGAGCAGCAGCGCACGGTCGAATCGCCGCCCCTCGGCCTCCCGACGACCCCTGCGCTGCCGCTCAAGCCCGCGGCCCCGACGCTGACGCCGAGCGCCGGCACGCTGGAGAGCGAGTTGCCGACCGTGCCGCGCGGGCGGAGCGCGCGCGTCGCGGTGGTCATCGCCGCCGGTGCGGCCGTGCTCGCGGTCGGTGGCTACCTGCTGTGGGCGCTGGCGGGTTCCCGCGGCACGTCGTCACGGGGTCAGCCCGACGCGGCGGCGGGGCTCGTCGCCGCCGCCGTCCCGGCGGAGGCACAACCCGCGTCGTCCGGGGCGGAGGACGCGGCGGACGGGCGACCGCTCATGCCGCCGCTGCCGGGACCCGACGCCGGCGGCGTGGCCGTCCCGCCGCGGGTCTCGACCGGCCGGACGGACGGGGAGGACGCGGCAACGGCGGCCGTCGTCGAGGCGCCGGGGGCGGCGGACGCGGGCACGGGGAAGCGCACGGAGACGCCGGACCTCGTGCGGATCCGGCTGCTCGGCGTGCCCGACGGGGCCACGGTGCTGGTCGACGGGGCGCCGGTGGGTGCGTCGTCGTTTGACCTGGCGCGCGCCGAGCGGGAGGTCGAGGTCACGGTCCGGGTGGCGGGGCGCGAGGACTGGACGCGGCGCCTGTCGCGGGCGCGCGACGCGGAGGTCGCGGTGGAGTGGAGCGCGCCGCCCGGGCGCGATGCGGGGGCGGACGCGGCGGTCCGCCGCGACGCGCGGACGCGACCCGACGGCGGCGGCGGACGTCCTGGCACGCGGGATGCTAGCACCTCCGACCGGGCGGTGCGTGACGCCGGAGCGACGGGCGACGGCCGCGTCGTTCCCGATGGGATCGTCACGACGTTCGGAAGCGTGCCATGACCAAGCGAGTCCCCTGTCGATCCTGGTTCGGGTTCCTGGCGTCGGCGCTGTGCTTCGGGTTGCCGCCGGCGGAGGCTCAGACCGACGCGGAGGTGGAGGCGCAACGGCTGTTCGAGTCCGGCGTCGCGGCATCGACCGCGGGCGACGCCGCGGGTGCGGCGGAGGCGTTCGAGCGGAGCCACGCGCTGTTCCCGCACCCCGGCACGCTGAAGAACCTCGCGGCCTCGCTCGAGACCGCCGGCCGGGCGGCGGAGTCCTGGCGTGCCTGGAACGAGCTGCTCGACCGCTACGGCGCCGTGATCTCGGAAGCCGCACGCGCGGAGGCGCAGGCTCGCGCAGCGGCGCTGGACCAGCGGTTGGCCCGCGTCGTCGTGACCTCGAATCCGGCCGGGGCGCAGCTCGAGGTCGACGACCGCCCGGCCGGCACGGCGTCGCCGGACGCGCCGCTGCGGCTCGAGCCGGGTGAGCACCGCTTCACGGCCCGGCTCGAGGGGCGCGAGGCCGCGACGCGCACGGCGAACCTCGCCGCGGGCGACAACCCGCCGCTCGCGTTCGAGCTGCCGTTCGCGGTCGCGTCCTTCGGCACGTTGCGGGTCGAATCGCCGACGGCCGGCGCGACGGCAACGATCGATGGCGGGTCGGCCGAGGCGCTGCCGCTGTCGTGCGAGCTGGAGGCCGGCGAGCACGAGGTCCGGTTGGAGGCGCCGGGGCATCTGGCGCGGGTCGAGCGGGTGTTGATCGAGCCGGGGACGCCGGTCCGACTGGAGCTGGAGGTGGAAACGGCGACGCCGACGACGCCGGGGGGCGAGGGCGGCGGGTTCTGGGACGGGCCGTGGCCGTGGGTCATCGGCGGTGTCCTCGCCGCCGGGCTCGCCGGCGGGATCACCGCGGGGGTCCTGCTCGCGCCGGGCGAGCCGGTCGCGGGCGACTGGCGGGTGAGGATGCCATGAGGCGCGCGGCGGTGATCCTGGCCGCGCTGCTGGCGGCGGGCTGCGACGGGCCGCCGCCGGCGGTACGCCTGACGCTCGAGACCGACCTCGCGATGCCCGCGGAGCTGGACGAGATCCACGTGCTGGCCGCCGCCTCGCGGACCGAGGCGGGTCAGATCTGCGGACCGACGTCCCGCGGGTTCCGGCTGTCCGCGACCGACGCCCTGCCGCTGCGGCTGGTGATCGAGCGCGGCGAGACCTACACCGTCTGGGTCTGGGCGCGGATCGAGGGCTTCGCGGGGGGACGGCGGATCCTGGCGCGCGAGGTGGTCCACGCCTGGCCGGACGAAGGGGTGACCGAGGTCACGGTGCGGCTCGAGCGTGCATGTGTCGACCGTACCTGCGGCGCGGCGGACCAGTGCATCGAGGGGAGTTGCCGGCCGCTGCAGATGCCGGGCCTGCTCGACGACGCGGAGCGGATCGACGCCGACCGGCCTTGCTCCGGCGACACACCATGAGCCGGGATCGCGTCCGCTGGGGGGATCACCGTGGGTAACGACAGGTAACGCACCGGATCACGATCGCGGGCCTCGGGCGCCGCCGGCGCACCGCTCCGGGGCCTGGGACGGCGGCGGAAGGCCTGGCCCGCTTCTGGCACACGGGGAAACCGACCGAACCGAAGGGAGGAAACACAGATGCACAACGCAACCACGCAGCCCGAACGCCGGACCGCCGCGCGCCTTGCCGTGCCGGCAGCGCTGGCCCTGCTGCTCGCCGCCGCGGCCTGCTCCGACGGCAACGGACCGTCCGACCCCTGCGACGGGGTGTCGTGCTCGATGTACGGCACCTGCATCACCGACGGCAACCTGCCGTTCTGCTCGTGCCAGGCCGGCTACCATCCGGTGGGCCTGGACTGCGTGCCGAACGACCCGGTAGACCCGTGCCTGGACGTCGCGTGCAACCTGCACGGAACCTGCGGCGTGGAGGCCGGGCTGCCGGTGTGCGACTGCGACGACGGCTATCGCCCGGACGCCAGCAGCCTGCTGTGCTTCCCGGTTCCGACCGACGCCGACGCCGACGCCGACGCCGAGGCCGAGGCCGACGTCGAGCCCGACGCCGAAGGCGAGGCCGACGTCCCCGACACCGAGCCCGACGTCCCCGACACCGATGCCGAGGCCGACGTCCCCGACACCGACGCGGAGCCCGACGTCTCCGACGCCGAGGCCGACGGCGAGGTGGTCGTGGAGTGCACGGTGGACGGAGACTGCGAGGACTACAACGTCTGCACGGACGACCAGTGCTCTCCCGAGGGGCTGTGCCGCTATCTCGCGGTGGCCGACGACTCGCCGTGTACGGACGACGGCAACGACTGCACGGCGGACGTGTGCCGGCGCGGAGCGTGCTCGCATCGCCCGCTGGCCGACGGCACGGCTTGCGCCGGCGACGACGAGGAGTGCACCGACGACGTCTGCTCCGCGGGAGCGTGCGCGCATCCGGCCCTCGCCGACGGCACCGCCTGCGTGAGCGACGGCAACGACTGCACCGGCGACGTCTGCGCGGCGGGAACGTGCGCGCATCCGGCGCTCGCCGACGGCACCGCTTGCGCGAGCGACGGGAACGACTGCACCGACGACGTCTGCGCGGCGGGGGCGTGCGCGCATCCGGCCCTCGCCGACGGCACCGCCTGCTTCACCGACGGCAACGAGTGCACGGCCGACATCTGCGGCGCTGGAACGTGCGTGCACGAGCCGACGCCGGGTGCGAGCTGCACGGACGACGGCAACGCGTGCACGGCGGAGGCGTGCGACGAGTCGGGCGGGTGCGTGCACGAGCCGATCGCGGGGTGCTGCAACGTCGCGGCGGACTGCGACGACGGCAACCCCTGCACCACCGACGCCTGCGACGGCTCGTCGCACACCTGCCGGGCGCCCGTCGTCGCCGCCGACGGCACGGTCTGCGGGTTCCTGGGCGAGTCCTGCTTTGCGGGGCGCTGCGCCCGGGAGGTGATCGTCAACGGCACGTTCGACTCGGGCGACACCACCGGCTGGACGCTGCAGGACCTCAGCACGCGTGGCGACCCCTGCACCGGCTACTACGGGGACTGGAGCGTGACCGGAGGCCGGCTGCGGCTGCACGGCCATTCGGCGACCGGCATCGCCGCGGCGTCCCAGGACTTTCCGGCGGCGCGTCCGTTGCGGGTGCGTTTCGACTACGAGCTGACGACGTCGTGCGGCGGCGGCAACGTCGCGCTGCACGACGGCGGTACGATGCTGCTCAACTGGGACCGCGCGACCTACTTCTCCGGGCGGGGCAAGGACGCCGTCACCTGGTACACGCCGTTCATCGCCGCGGCGCCGGGCACCTGCCTCACGGCGGAGGGCGAGACCTACCGTTCCGACATCGTCTGCGAGCAGGTCTCGGGATCGTTCTGCTACCGCTCCGGTTGCACGGTCTCGACGATGACCGGCACGTTCGAGGCGGTCTTCGACTGGACAACGAACCGGGTCACGATGAGCGCCGGCGGCGTGACTCTCGGCACGTACGCGATCCTCAACCCGACCACCTTCCAGGTTGCACGGCTGCGGCTGGCGGTGGGGCACGGCTGCTGCGACGGCCGCTGGGACTCGTACTTCGCGGTCGACAACGTCTCGGTCCTGGTCGAGGTTCCCTGACCGGGGATTGACGCCCGCGCTCCGCGCCGACCACCTGCGGCATCCACGGCTCGAGACCCGGCGGGTTCGGCCCGCGCTGCGCGGTCCAACGCCGCGCCGCCGTCTCCACGGGGGGTGCCCTCCGGTCCGGGGGGAGCCTTGGGGTCGGGTCCGCCGTTTGCGGTGCGATCCGGGCGCCGGGGCGCGCGCGGCGCGCCTTGACGGTCTTCGCGGTGGTCGGCAGGATGCCGGCCATGATCGACTCCGGACGTCCGTACGACGCGCTGGTCTTCGCGGGGGGCGGTTGCCGGTGTTTCTGGCAGGTGGGGTTCCTCGAGGCGGCGTGGGAGCGGGCGGCGCTCGCGCCGCGGCACGTGGTCGCGGTCAGCGCCGGCGCGGCGATGGCGGTGATGGTCTTCGGCGGCCGGGTCGAGCGGGGCCGCGCCCGCTTCGCGGCGCTGACCGCGGCCAACCCCGCCAACGTCTACCCGCGGAACCTGCTCGGTGCGGACCCGGTCTTCCCGCACCTGCGGATGTACCGCGACGTGCTGCTCGACGCGTTGGACGCCGGGGCGCTGGCCGCGCTGGCCGCCGGCCCGCCGCTCGACGTGCTGCTCGCGCGCCCGCCGCGCCGGCTGCCCCGCCTCGGCGCGCTGCTCGTGGGCTTCGGCGCGTACGCGCTCGAGCGTCGGCTCCGCGACGGCGTCCATCCGAGCTGGCCCCGGGCGCTCGGCTATGCCCCGGAGTTGGTCCGGGTCCAGGACGTCCTCGGGGCCCACGCCGGGGACGCGCGTGCGGCCGCCGAGGCGCTGACGACGTTGGTGCTCGCCTCGTCCTGCACGCCGCCGGTCACCCCGTTCCTGCGCTACACCGGGCGTCCGGTCCTCGACGGGGGGCTGGTCGACAACGTGCCGGCCTTCGCGGTGCCCGCGCACTGCGAGCGGGCGCTGGTGCTGCTGACGCGACGTTATCCGACCGAGCGGCTCGGGCGGGACGCGCGCCGTCGGTACGTCCAGCCCTCGCGGCCGATCCCGCTCTCGAAGTGGGACTACACGCGGCCGGACCTGCTGCAGGAGACGTACGACCTGGGCCGCCGGGACGGCGAGCGCTTCGAGCCCGACGCGGCGTGACGGCGGACCGCGACGGCGGGTCCCCGGATCGCGTAGCGGTCTTCCGTCCGGGGATCCGCGTACCG
Source organism: Deltaproteobacteria bacterium (assembly GCA_016930215.1). Classification (GTDB taxonomy): domain Bacteria; phylum Myxococcota_A; class Polyangia; order DRWM01; family JAAZOP01; genus JAAZOP01. The sequence goes on along the minus strand of JAFGHH010000229.1, from coordinate 14,588 downwards.
CGCGAGGCGCCAGGAGCCTCCGCGCGCGAGCGCTCGCGCGAGGTCGGTCCCACCGCACGGGTGAAGCGCACACGCACTCGCCGACGCTGCGCGTCGGCCAGGTGACGCCGCGGAGATGGCGTCGGCCCTCGACGCCGTCGGGCAGGATGGCGCCGCGAGCGGTTCGATGCCGCCTCGCCGGCGGGGCCGGCGGGCTCGGCCCGCGCTGCGCGCGGCCCAGCGCCGCGCCGCTACCTCGACGGGCGGCGCCAGCCGGTCCGCCTCGACGGGCGGCGCCATCCGGTCCGCCTCGACGGGCGGCGCCACCCGGTCCGCCTCGACGGGCGGCGCCACCCGGTCCGCCTCGACGGGCGGCGCCATCCGGTCTGCCTCGACGGGCGGCGCCATCCGGTCTGCCTCGACGGGCGGCGCCACCCGGTCTACCGGAACGGAACCGGAACGGCGCGCCGCGCCGCGATCCGGGGGGGTCCGCACCCCCTTCCGGTTCGGCAGGCCTCGGGTGTATGAAGGGTGCTGCGCCGGGCGTGCCGACGCCCGAGGAGGCTTTCGTGCGAAGCTGCTTCGCCCTCGCATGTGTCGCCCTGGCGGCGGCGGTCGGCGGGTCCGCCGCCTGCCGCCGGAGTCCGGCGGCCGGGTCGTCCCCGGAGACGGCCACGGCGGTCCCGTCGGAAGTGCCGGCCGCGGACGCCCACCCCGACGAAAGCGCGCGCCCCCCGGTCACGGGCTCGAACTCGTCGTACCACGACGAGTTCTGCCGTCCGGAGCGCTACGAGGGCTTCGCCTCGGACTTCCCTTGCACGTTCGACTCGGAGTGCGTCCCGTGCGAGTGCCGTCCGGTCAACCGTGCCGAGCATGCGCGGCTCGGGGGCGACGCCTGGTGCGAACGGTTCAACCAGCCGCCCGCCCGTGAGGAGTGCATCGCGACCAATCCGGCCTGCTGCGACGGTCGATGCGTGCTGGCCCGCTAGCCGCCGCAGGCCGGCTCGCGGAAGACCCACGCGCGCATCACGGGGAAGGTGAAGGCCAGCCACACCCCGGCGAGCGACGCCAGGTGGAGGAGCCGCGGGTCCCAGCCGGTGGCGCCGCGCAGCGCCCACCAGACGAGGGTGGCGAGCGTGACGGCGCCCAGGGCGGTGAGGGCGTAGCGGCCGGCCTGCCGCGCCGCGTGGCCGCGCGGGCCGCGGAAGGCCCAGGCGCGGTTGAGCAGGAAGTTGGCGACGGCGCCGACGGCGCCGGAGAGCCAGCGCATGACCAGCAGCGCGGGGCCGACGAGGAACAGCGTTCCGAGCGCGAACAGGCCGGCGTCGAGCGCGGTGGTGGCGAGGCTGACGGCCAGGCTGCGCTGCTGCAGGCGGCTCACGCGGCCCTCCGTGCGTCGTCGCCTTCCGCCGCCGGGAGCCCGGCCAGCCACTCGGCGTAGGTCACGAGGCGGCGGTGGCGCAACAGGCCGCGGATCCGGTCGAGGACGTGGCCGAGGAGGCCCGGGTGGCCGAGGTCCTCGGGGTGCAGCGCGACGCGCAGCAGCGGGTGGGCGATTCCGCCGACCTCGGCGCCGAGCATCACGGCGCGCTTGCCGAGGTCGAGCGCCCGGTCGCCGGCGGCGAAGGTCAGCGCGGGGGAGCACAACGGCCGCGTGTCGCCCGACAGTCGGCGGACGTGGGTCAGGCCGGCGGTGAAGCGGAAGCCGAGCGCCCGCAGGGCACGGCGGGTCCCACGACTCTGGCGCCAGACCGGCGCGACGAAGCCGTCGGCCGACAGGCCGCAGGCCTGGAGGATCGCACGTCCCTCGAGCAGCCGCGCGCGCGCCTCGGCTTCGGAGAGGTGCGCGAACTCGTCCTGGCCGCGTGCCACGTACGCCTGCAGCCACCCCTCGAACCGATCCGCGGGCGGCGTACCGGCGGCACGGTGGGTCAAGCCGTGCTGGACGATCTCCCACCCCTCGCGTCGGCGGGCGCGGAGCCACGCGCCGAGCTCCGGGTCGTCGCGCAGGTCCCACGCGCCGCGGGCGTCGTCCTGGTACCGCGGGACGACGAGCAGCGTGCCGCGGTCGACACCGATCGCTTCCAGCGCCGCCCGCAGCCGCTCGACCTCGACCCGCGCCGCCGGCGACACGTCATGGAGCTCGACGGTCATCGCGCGCGTGCGCCAGCGGCGGCCCGCGGCGGTGGGCGGGGTGAGCCGCGCGCGACGCAGGCGCACGGCCTGGCGCAGGGTGCCGAGGCCGAGCTGCAGCACGTGGTCCGGCCGGAGCCAGCTCGTCGCGGTGCCGTAGGCGCACGAGGCCGGCGCCGCCGTCACCCGCAGCTCGACGCCGCGGTCGCGTGCGTCGAGTGCCAGGACGACCAGCGACTCGTACTCGAGGCCGTAGGCGCCCTCGACGCCGAGGTGCGCGGCCAGGGCATCGGCGGCGGACTTGCGGTACAAGCGCAGGCCGGACTGGATATCGACGAAGTCGGTGCCGCCGATGGCCCGGAAACCGGTGTTGACCAGCCAGTTGGAGAGGCGGCGCTGCGGCGGCATGTCGACATCGACCCGCGCGCCGACCACCACGTCGGCCGTCGCGAGGTGCGCGGCCAGCCGCGGCAGCTCGGCGGGGTCGTGTTGGCCGTCGCCGTCGAGGAGCGCCACGGCGTCGAGGTCCCACGGTACGAGTGCGCGCAGCGCGCGGCGCACCGAGCCCTGCTTCCCCAGGTTGCCGCGATTGCGCAGCACGAGGAGGGGCGGGTCGTGGGGCGCCCGCGACGCCTCGTCGGCCAGCACCGCGGGCGTATCGTCGGTCGAGGCGTCGTCGATGACGACAATCAGGACGGGCTGCACGGCACGGCAGCGCTCGAGGAGCGCCGGCAGGTGCCGGGCCTCGTTGAAGGCCGGAATCACGAGCGCGACGCGTTCGACGAAGGCGACGTCGCCGGCGGGTTCCTCGCGGACGAAGCGACAACGGACCGTCATCTTCGAGCCTCCTTTCCGCGGTGGGGATTCGTTCAAGCGGCGTGCCAGCCGCGGACGGACTGTTCCGTCCGCTCAACCCTGCGTCTCGTGAAGCGTTCCGACCTCGCGGCCGGTGCGAATTCCGCTTCGCACCGAGAAGCGGCGTTCACGGGTGGGAGGAGAACCGTGGGCGGGTTCCGGGGCCTGGGGGGGTTTGGACGCTCGGCGGCGGGCGTGGTACGGTTCGCGACCGAAGCAGGCCGAGGAGAGATGTCGCTCGAGGGAACCGTGCTCGCGGACAAGTACCGCATCGTCCGGCAGATCGGCCAGGGCGGGATGGGAGCGGTGTACGAGGCGGAGCACGTGGTGATCGGCCGACGGGTGGCGATCAAGACGCTGCACCCGGAGTACGCGCACCGCAGCGAGCTGGTGACGCGGTTCCACCGCGAGGCGCAGGCGGCGAGTCGGATCGGTCACGTGAACATCGTCGAGGTGTTGGATTTCGGCACGGACGACCAAGGGGCGCCGTTCCTGGTGATGGAGCACCTCGAGGGTCGGTCGCTGGCGGGCGTGCTGGGGCACGACGGGACGTTCCCGGTCGAGCGTTCCGCGGACGTGATCGGCCAGACGCTGGGCGCGCTGGACGCGGCCCACGCCAAGGGGATCATCCACCGCGACCTCAAGCCGGAGAACATCTTCCTCACGGACCACGGCGGCCGGACCGACTTCGTCAAGCTGCTCGACTTCGGCATCTCGAAGTTCCAGACCGCCGTCGGCGAGCCGAAGCTGACGACGACGGGGGTGACGCTGGGGACGCCGTACTACATGGCGCCCGAGCAGGCGGCGGGCGAGTCGAACCTCGACCACCGGGTCGACGTCTACGCGATGGGCGCGGTGCTGTTCGAGACGCTGGCCGGCCGGCCGCCCTACGAGGGGACCAACTACAACCAGTTGTTGGCGCAGATCCTGAGCACCGACCCGCCGCCGCTGCACGAGTTCCGTCCGGACGTCCCGTTGGAGTTGGTGCGGGTGGTGCACAAGGCGTTGGCGCGCAGGCGCGCCGACCGCTACGCGACGGCCGGCGCGATGCTCGAGGCGCTGCTGCCGTTCGGGGCGACGCGCACGCCGTTCGAGCGGACCGGGACGGGCAAGCGCAAGGCGCTCGAGGCTCGCGGCCGTGCCGCGCACCTGCCGACGGTCCCGGCGGCGCCCGAGGCTGCGGCGAAGGCGGACGTGGAGCCGGCGGCCAGGCCCGAGGCTGCGGCGAAGGCGGACGCGGAGCCGGCGGCGACGCCCCGGCGTTCGCGGGGCGTCGTGCCGGTCGAACCGGTCTCGATCGCGCCGACCGCGCAGCTCGACCTGACCCCGTCGTCGCGCATCGACCTGGTTCCGGACGCCACGGCGGCGGCGACCGCGGGGCGTTCGCGGGCCTCCTGGCTCGTCGTCGCCCTGGTGCTGGTCGCGGGGCTCGGCGTGTTTGCGTGGTGGAGGATGTCGGCGAGGCCGGGCGAGTCCGCGGCGCCAACCGCGCCGGCGACGCCCGCGATCCCGGCACCACCGGCGGCCGGACCGGCGGCGGCGACCGGCGGCGGTCCGGACGGCGGGGGCCCGGCGGAACGTGCCGGGCAGGCGACGCCGGCCGTCGTGCCGGCGAGCTCGAGTGTCGATTCCGGAGCGCTCGGGCCGGCAAGCTCCGCGGACGCGGGACCGGCGATCGAGGCGGATGTTCCGGAGGACGCCGGGCCTGCTCCGCTGCTCGACGCAGTGCCGCCGCCGGTCGCGCCGGAGCGCGACACGGCGCGGCGGGTCCGGGATGCCGGGCGGACCGGCCGGGAGACCGCTTCGCCCGTGCCGCCGGCCGACGCGGGGCGTCCCGACCGGGGCGTGATGATCGGCCCGCGCGACGCCCGGTTCCTCACGACCTACGAGGAGGACTCCCCGTGAGGCGGGCGGCGGCAGGACGCATCGACGGGCTCCGCCCACCGATCGGGTTGCTCGGCACGATCGCCCTGCTCGGCGCGCTCGGGCTCCGGCCGGGCGTGGTGCGGGCGCAGGAGCCGACCGGCGGGGAGGGCGAGGCGCCGACGGCGGAGGACGGCGCCGCGGGGCCGCAGGTGGAGACGGCCGAAGGGACGGCGGAGGGCGTGCGGGCGCGGGCGCGGGCGCTGTTCGAGGAGGGAATGCGGCTGCTCGAGGCGGAGGACTGGGAGGCGGCCGTGCAGGCGTTCGCCTCGTCCTACGAGCTGCGGCCGAACGCCAGCGTGTTGTACAATCTGGCCAACGGCCAGCGGCTGCTGTTCGACTACCCGGCCTCGATCGTTTCGTTCCGGCGCTACCTGGCGACGGAAGGCGACCGCGTGCCGGCGGAGCGGCGGGCCGAGATCGACGGGTTCCTGGCCGAGATGCTGAGCAAGGTCGGCACGGTCACCGTGGCCGCACCGGAAGGGGCCACGCTTGCCGTTGACGGGCACGCGGTCGGCACCGCGCCGCTCGATGAGCCGCTGCTGGTGACGGCCGGGGAGCACGTGCTCACCGCCGAGCTGACCGGGCACGCGGCGGCGGTGCAGCGGATCCACGCGGAACGCGGCGAGCTGCTCCAGGTGGCTCTGGCGCCGCAGGCGCTGGGAACGGGGGGGACGGCATCGACCACGACGTCGGGAGGGGTGTCGGGCGGGTCGACCACGACCACGACCACGACCACGACCACGCGAGCGGGGGACGATTGGGGAACGGTGCCGCTGGGGCTGGCGGTGGCGGCGAACCTCAGGGCGCTGGAGTTCGAGCAGCGGGCGTTCATCGACAACTTCGGCTGGTCGGTGCACGGCGGGTTCCAGGCCACCGACTGGTTCGCGGCGGTGCTGGAGGTATCGTTTCCAGCCATCGACTTCGCGTTGTGGGCGCGCTTCGCGTTCCTGCGGCTCGACTGGTTCTCGCTCGCCGCCGCGCCGGGGCTCGTGTTGACGACCGGGGCGCTCGACGACCGCGGCGTCGGCTTCGCCGCGTGCCTCGAGCTGCTCGCGGAGTTCCGGGTGTGGCGCGGGTTGACGATCTTCGTGGCGCCGGGAGCCGGGATCGATGTGCTGCGCGCGACGTGGGTCGTCCCGCTGTCGCTGGGCGTGGCGTACTACATCTAGGCGGGAGACGATGGGACGGAGCGGGCGGCGGACGGGACGGGGAGCGGCGGCGGGCGCGGCGCGGGTTGCGACGGCGCTGGGCCTGCTGCTCGCTGCGGCCTGCGGCCGATCGCTCTACTCGCCGCCGGCCTGCTCGGACGGCATCGACAACGACGGCGACGGACGGACCGACCTGGCCGACCCGCAGTGCTCCGACCCCGGCGACGACGACGAGGGACCGGCCGGCGATGGCGGCGGCCCGGACGACGGCGAGTCCGGCGCCGACGGGGACGCCGACATCGGGTCCGACGTCGACGCGGAGGTGGGACCCGAGGTCGATGTCGAGGCCGACGGGGAGGCCGAGGCCGACGCGGGGCCCGACGGGGAGGCCGACGCGGACGGCCTGGACGACGGCGACGCGGACGACGCCGGGGACGACGGCGAGGTGTACGTGCCGTGCGAGGACGGTCGGCCGTGCGTCACGATGCCGCTGGGGCGCTGCGTGAGCGGCGCCTGCGCGTCGGTGTGGGAGAGCACGACGGACGGGGACCGCCTGGGGCAGGCGGTGGCGCTCCAGGGAGCCCGCTCGGACGCGGCGCCGCGGCTCGTTCCCGGCCACGTCCTGGTCGGGGCGCCCGAGGCGGTGGGGCACTGGGGTCACGCGGCGCTGCGCACGGCGGCGACGTGGTCGCCGGTGGTGTCGTGGGACGGCGCGACGGCGCTCGAACGGTTCGGCTGGGCCGTGGCGATCGGCCCGGACCTCGGCGGCACAACCGGCCTGACCCTGACGGTCGGCACGATGACGGGCGCGGACCCCGCCCTGTGGGGCCGTGTCGCGATCTACGGGCTGGCCACGGCGAGCGGGCCGCCGGTGCAGGAGCTGACCGGGCCGGCGGAGGGCTCGGCGTTCGGGACCAGCCTGGCCTGGGGCCCGGACGTGAGCGGCGACGACGTGGAGGACCTGGTCGTCGGGGCGCCGACCTATCGCACCGGCTCGGACACGCTCGGCGCGGCGATGCTGTATTCCGGGGGCACGTGGGTGCAGCTCCAGAGCTGGTCCGGCACGTCGGGGTCGCAGTTCGGCAAGGCGGTGGCGCGCGGGCCGGCGGGCGGCTCCGGTCGGCCGGCGATGACGCTGGTCGGCGCGCCGGGCGTCGATAGTACCTACACCGACGACGGCTGCGCGTACCTGTACGAGGGGACCGGGGACGGGTGGATCTGGTGGGAATGCGGCGAGGGCTTGCAGGCGTCGTTCGGCGCGGCGGTAGCGGCCGGCACGGACGCGAACGGCGACGGGGACGGCGACTTCGCGGTGGGCTCCCCGGGCTTCGACGACGGGATCGGACGGGTCTACCTGCGCTCGCTGGCCGGCCTGCTGCGTTCGTGGTCGGGCGAGGCCGAGGGCGACGACTTCGGCTGGTCCGTGGCGCTGGGGCCGGACGCCGACGGCCGGCCGGGCGGGGAGCTGCTGGTGGGGGCGCCGGGCGTCGCGAGCGACCGGGGGCGGGTCTACCTGTTCCGGTTCGACCAGGACGCGCCGCTGCGGACGTGGGACGGCGAGGCGTCGGGCGACCGGTTCGGCTGCGCGGTTTCGCTGGGGGGCGACGTCGACGGGGACGGTCGGGCCGACGCGCTCGTGGGTGCGTGCGGCACGGGGTCTTCGCCCGGCAAGGTCTATCTGTTCGGCTCGGCGAGCTGGTAGCGGGCGGCTAGTCGCCGCGGGCTTCCCAGTAGTAGGTCTGTCCGGTGCGCTGGAACGCCTTGTGGTTGAGCGTGAACATGCCGCCGACGATCGTCAGGCCGAGCACCTGGTGGGCGCCGTCGTAGAGGAACGCGCCCGGGGTGTCGGCCTGGAGCTGGTCGGTGGTGTAGACGACGCCGCCGAAGTCCCCGGCCGCGGTGATCGGGTTGACGATCGTGAGCGCGCGGATGTGGGTCATCCCGGTGTCGATCGTGCGCGGCGTACTGGTGTCCATGTTGACGGCGGTGAACTTCCCGGTCACGATTGCGGGCATCGGTCTCCTCCCTCTGTGTCTGCCTCCGGGACATCCGGAGGGGTGCCTTGGATGGCGGCAGTGAACACGGACCGGGCACGGCTGTCAACGGACACCGCCGCTCAGTAGTCCTTGCGGTGGAACCAGAAGGCGCCGACGGCGAACCAGGCGAGGGACGAGAGGGCGACCTGGAGGAGCGCGGTGGTGTCGCCGATCCGTCCGTGGCGTACGGCCTCGAACAGCAGGCTCCCGGTCTCGGTGGTGCGCGGCAGGACGTTGTACAGGACGGCGAACAGCCCGGCCCAGGCCGAATCGCCCATCAAGGTGCGGCCGAGCTCGGTCTCGGCGGCGTAGAGCAGGGGGCCGATGAAGACGGCGTAGCCGGTGACGAGGGCGGCGGAGAGGGCGGTCGAGCGGCCGGCCTGTGAGATCAGCGCCATCATGGTCAGGAACGCGGTGTAGGCGAACAGGGTGGCGGGGATGGTGAGCAGGAAGGCGGGGATCCAGATGCCGGTCTTCCAGCCCAGGACGAGGTAGTTGCCGCCGAAGTAGAGCGTGCTGGCGGCCAGGGCAATCGTCGCGCAGCCGGCGAAGCGGCCGGCGAACAGCGCGAGGCGGCCGATCGGCTTGGAGAGCAGCAGGTCGATCGAGCCGCGCTCCTGCATGCGCGGGAAGAAGCCGGCGGTGAGCCAGACCATCAGCAGCAGTCCGGGGTAGTAGAAGGTGACGGCGAGCCCGGCGAAGATCGCGCCGAGGGCGTCGGTGCCGCCGGGCATCCCGTGCACGAGGGCGCCGGCGACGGTGATCATCCCGGAGGCCGAGCCGACCAGGGCGGCGATCAGGATCAGCTGCAGGCCGATCAGGGCGAAGCTGGCGACGAGCAGTTTGCGGTGCCGCGCCTCCGACAGCGTGTGCAGCCAGATCGTGAGGAAGCCGCTCATTTCGGCTCCTCCCGGCCGTGCTCGACGACGTCGATGAACACGTCCTCCAGCGAGGTGGACGCCGGGCGCACCTCGGTCAACAGCACGCCGGCCGCGCGCAGCCGATCGATCGCCGCGTTGAGCGCCGCGACGGTCGGCGCCTCGACCTCGAGCGCCCCTTCGAGGACGGTCGCGGACGGCCCGAGTGCTCCGGCGGCGGCGGCCGGGTCGCCTTCGACGGCGACGCGCCAGCGGTTCCCGTGGCGCGTCAGCTCCTCGACCGAGCCGGTGCGCAGCACCTGCCCCTGGTCGAGGATCGCCACCCGGTCGCAGACCCGCTCGACCTCGGACAGCATGTGCGAGTTGAGGAACACGGTGGCGCCGCCCTCGCGCAGCCGCACGAGGACGTCGCGGATTTCCTTGCGGCCGATCGGGTCGACGCCGTCGGTGGGCTCGTCGAGCAGCACGAGGCGCGGGCGGTGCAGCAGCGCCTGGGCCAGGCCGAGGCGCTGGAGCATCCCCTTGGAGAAGGTGCGGACCTTGGAGGTGCGACGCTCGAGCAGGCCGACCTGTTCGAGGGCGGCGGGGACGGCCTGCTTGCGGTCGGCGCCGGACATGCGGGAGAGGCGGCCGAGGTAGTGCAGCGCGTCCTCGGCGTGGAGGAAGTCGGGGAAGCGGATGTTCTCCGGGAGGTACCCGACCTGGCGGCGCGCCCGGGGGTCGCCGACGGGGCGGCCGAGCAGCTTCGCCTGGCCGCCGGTGGCGTGGCCGATCGCGAGCAGGATCTTGACCAGGGTGGTCTTGCCGGCGCCGTTGGGGCCGAGCAGGCCGAAGATTTCGCCGGGGCGGACCTCGAGGTCGATGCCGCGCAGCGCCTCGATGCGTTTCGAGCGGCGCAGGGCGCGGTAGGTCTTGCGCAGGCCGCGAACGTCGATCGGCGACGGCTCGGTCATCGGACCCGCATCGTGGACCGGGGAGCGGGGGAAAGGCAAGCGCCGGAACGGCGGTTGCACACAACGTCAGGACAGCGCCGGCGAGTGCGAACAGGCTTGCCCCTCCGTGGCCGGTCCCGGGAAGCGAGCCGCCGCAGCCGTTCGAGGAGTCCGGGTTCGGCTGGGTCGCGCCGCCGGCGCCCCGCGTTCCGGCCCCCGGATTTCCCCACGACGCGACCCGTGTTCCTTGACGGGGGTAGCCGCGGGTGCTACCAACCCGGCCGGGTTCGGGGGAGAAGGTTGGAGGTCCGAAATGACGTTCGGCGAACGAAGGAGCATCTCTCGACTGGCATGGTTCACGGCAGCCCTGGCACTGCTGGCGCTGCCCGCCTGCGGCACCGGTTCCGACGACGGAGCGGAGGACGACGGCGGCGGCGACGGCCTGGACGCCGAGGTCGACGGCGAGCTCGACGGCGACGACGGCGAGACCGCGGCCGAGTGCGGCAACGGCGAGGTGGAGACCGGGGAGGAGTGCGACGACGGCAACACCGTCTCGGGCGACGGCTGCGAGAACGACTGCCGCTATTCGTGCGTCGACGACCTGGATTGCAGCGACGGCAACACCTGCAACGGGTCGGAGACCTGCATCGACCACGCGTGCGAGGACGGCTCCCCGCTGGACGACGGCGAGCCGTGCACCACGGACGCCGGCGCCGACGGCACCTGCGTCGCCGGAAACTGCGTCACCGCGGCCTGCGGCAACTCCGTCGTGGACGACGGCGAGGACTGCGACGACGGCAACACCACGACGGGTGACGGCTGCGAGCCGGACTGCACGTGGACGTGCGACGACGACGAGGACTGCGACGACGGCGCGTTCTGCAACGGTGCCGAGACGTGCGCCGACCACGTCTGCGCCGACGGGACGCCGCCGGACGAGGGTGCCGATTGCACGACGGACGCCGGCGAGGCGGGCGTTTGTCGCGCCGAGCTGTGCGCTCCCATCGCCTGCGGGAACGGGGTGGTCGACCCCGGCGAGGACTGCGACGACGGCAACGACGACAACACCGACGACTGCCTCGCCGACTGCCGCGCCGCGAGCTGCGGCGACGGCTTCGAGCATGCCGGCGTCGAGGAGTGCGACACCGCGGTGCCGCGCTCCTGCACGACCGACTGCGACTCCACCGGCAGCCAGGCCTGCACCGACTGCGCCTGGGAGACCACCTGCGCCGCGCCGGACGAGGTCTGCAACGGCGCCGACGACGACTGCGACACCACGCCCGACAACGGCTTCGCCTGCGTCCTGGGAGCCTCCCAGGGCTGCTCGACCGGCTGCGGCTCCACCGGCACCCAGGCCTGCGGTGCCGCCTGCGACTGGGACGCCTGCGTGCCGCCCGACGAAGCCTGCAACGGCGCCGACGACGACTGCGACACCGTCGCCGACAACGGTTTCGAGTGCGCCGCCGGGACCACCCGCGGCTGCACCACCTCCTGCGATACCGCCGGCACGCAGACCTGCGACGCCGGCTGCGCCTGGGGCGAGTGCGTGGCGCCGGCGGAGTCCTGCAACGGTCGCGACGACGACTGCGACACCGTCGCCGACAACGGTTTCGACTGCGTCCTCGGCTCGCTGACCGCCTGCACCACCTCCTGCGGCAGCACCGGCCTGGGCGCCTGCACGCTCGCCTGCACCGCGCCCGGTGCGACGGACTGTCTCCCGCCGGCCGAGAGCTGCAACGCCGAGGACGACGACTGCGACACCGTCGCCGACAACGGCTTCGACTGCGTGTTCGGCACCAGCCAGGGCTGCACCGCCTCCTGCGGGACCCTCGGGACCCAGGACTGCGGCACGACCTGCGAGTGGGACGCGTGCCAGCCGCCCGCCGAGACCTGCAACGGCAGCGATGACGACTGCGACGGCGTCTGCGACAACGGCTTCACCTGCTGCGCGGGCCAGGCCACGTCCTGCAGGGTCACCGTGCCGACCAAGACCTGCACGGGCAGCTACACCTGTACCGCCACCTGCGGCGCCACGACCTGCGTCATCCCCTCCGGCGGCAGCTACGCCGAGATCTGCAACGGCATCGACGACGACTGCGACGGCACCGTGGACGAGGGCTGCCCGGTCGGTCTCGCCTTCGGGCCCAGCGCGCTGAGCCCGTTGTGGGGCAACCTCACCGGCGGCTCGGTCTTCGACGACACCTGCCCCTCCGGCCAGGCGTTGATCGGCCTCGAGGGACGCTACGGCGGCAACATCGACCGGGTCCGTGGAATCTGCGGGACCCTGCAGGTGACCCCGAACACGTCCACCGTCCCCTACACCTACCGCGTGACGGTTGGCGCGGGCACGACCCTGCCGCTGCACGGCAGCAACTACACGACCGCCTACTCGATCCGCTGCCCGGCCAACACCATGGCTGTCGGTTTCGAGACCCGGGCCTCCGCCGGCGGCGTGACGGCGCTCCGCCTCCGCTGCGCATCGCTCAACATCACCGGCGGCCCCGGCACCTTCGCCCTGGCCCGCGGCACGTCCGTCTCCACGGTCGAGGTGCTCGGGACCAACACGGGCACGTGGTACGGGTACGCTCCCGCCTCCCCCGCCGTGCTCCACCGGCTGCGCGGACGCGCCGGGGCGTGGATCGACGCCATCGGCGTCGGCTCCACGATCCCGAGCCTGCTGCTCCGGTAGCCCTCGTCCGTGGACGAACCCGTCCCGTCGCACTCGACGTCGGCTTCGATCGCGGGGCGGCGGGGCGCGACTCCTTGACAGCCTCGATCGGTGCGGGTAAGCCGATCTGCCGATGAAGGCGGTCGTCCTCCACCGGCACGGGGGGCCCGAGGTCCTGGAGACGGCGGAGCTTCCGGATCCGCGGCCGGGGTGCGGCGAGGTGCTGGTCCGGGTCAAGGCGGTGGCGCTCAACCGCCTCGACCTGTGGGTTCGGGGCGGCCTGCCCAATCTCAAGCTCGAGTATCCCCACATCCTGGGGTCGGACATCGCGGGCGTCGTCGAGGCGCTGGGGGACGGCGTAGGCGGGGTCGAGGTCGGGAGCAAGGTGCTGCTGCAGCCGGCGGTGTCGTGCGGCCGCTGCGAGGCGTGCCTGTCGGGCCGCGACAACCTGTGCCGGAAGTACGCGATCCTCGGCGAGAACACCCGCGGCGGGTATGCCGAACGGATCGCGGTGCCGGTCTCGAGCCTGTTGCCCTACCCCGAGCCGCTGCCGTTCGAGGAGGCGGCGTGCCTGCCGCTGACGTTCATGACGGCGTGGCAGATGGTGGTGCGCAAGGCGCAGGTGCGGCCGGGCGAGTGGGTGCTGGTGCAGGCCGGCGGGAGCGGGGTCGGCTCGGCGGCGATCCAGATCTGCAAGCTGCTCGGGGCGACGGTCATCACCACGGTCGGCGCGCAGGACAAGGTCGAGAAGGCCCGGGCGCTCGGGGCGGACCACGTGATCGACTACAAGCGGCAGGACTTCGTCGCCGAGGTCCGGCGGCTGACGGGGCGGCGCGGGGTGGACGTCGTCGTCGAGCACGTCGGGCCGGCGACGCTGGCGGGGAGCCTGCGGTCGCTGACCTGGGGCGGCCGGCTGACGATCTGCGGCTCGACCTCGGGGCCCAAGGCGGAGATCCACCTGACCGAGGTGTTCTTCCGCCAGCTGCAGATCCTGGGCTCGACGATGGGCAGCAAGGCCGACCTGTTCGCGGTGCTCGAGCACGTGCGTGCGGGGAAGTTGCGCCCGGTGTTCGACTCGGCGTTGCCGCTGGCGCGGGCGCGGGAGGCGCACGAGCGGCTGGCGAGCCGGGGGCCGTTCGGGAAGCTGGTGCTGGTTCCCTGACCCGGGGGTGGGCGAGGAGCGACGACGATGAAGCCACCCAGTCCGCCCCAGATGCCGGAGAGCGTCCCTGCGGGCGCGTCGGCGCTGGACCCCAACCGGGTGCGGCTGCGCCGGATCACCGAGGTGCTGCCGGCGAAGCTCCGGCAGTACGGGCTGGACGCTTGGCTGACCTTCACGCGCGAGGGGGCGACGGACGCGTTGGGGTGGGACGTGGCGGCGGACCGGGTGGTCGGTCGTGCGGCGTGCCTGTTCGGGTTCCTGGGCGGCAGGCTGGTGCGCGTGGCGATCTGCGCGAGCTACGACGTGACGTCGTTCATCGAGTCGGGGTTGTACGAGCAGGTGGTGCCGTACAAGCGCGAGGGGATCGGCCCGCACCTCAAGGAGTGGCTGGACAAGCTCGACCCGAAGAAGGTCGCGATCAACGACTCGCGCGACGCGCCGAACATCGACGGCATCACCCTCGGCATGTACCGCTACCTGCTCGAGGTGGCGGGGGCGGGCTTCGAGTCGCGGCTGGTCAGCTCCGAGCCGTTGATGATGTCGGTCAAGGGGGTCAAGCTGCCGGAGGAAATCGCGGCGCTGGAGCAGGCCGCGGTCGTCACGCAGCGGATCCTGCGCGAGGCGCTGTCGCTCGAGCGGATCGCGCCGGGGAAGACGACGGAGCTGGACGTGGGCCGGTACCTCGAGCAGCGGACGCTGGAGCTGGGGTTCAGGGTCAGCTTCATCAGCGTGATGGTCGGGCCGGACCGGGGACACGCGGACCCGACGGAGCGGGTGATCCGGCACGGCGACCTGTTGCGCACCGACTTCGGGGTGTTCAACCAGGGCTACTCGTCGGACGTGCAGCGCACCGCGTACCTGCTCCGGCCGG